>NZ_JANSHN010000015.1:0-71200 GCF_047461655.1 Synechococcus sp. W55.1 | reverse complement strand
AGGAAGAGACTAAAATCCTGCCGTCAAGTGGATGGGGCATCAGAAACCCCATCCGCCTATGCGGTGGGGTAGTTCATGCAGTTGTAGATTCGTCGCAGAGGTAGAGGGATCGCCATGAACCTGTTGAGCTTGGCCTTGCCGGATCTGTCGGCAGCTTCGGATCGGTTAACCGCCGCCTTGCAGCCCGTAGCCCAGTTTTTTGCCGGCCTCAACTTGCCCCAACCCATTGTGCAATGGGGTCACCCTTTGATGATGGGAATCGTGGTGGTGGTGATGGGCAGCTTTGTCGGCCTGACCGGGTGGCGAGGGCGAACCTTGCGTCTGGCAGCCGCCTCCCCAACCTCAGAGGGATCCCTGCCGGAATCGGCCCAAAAGCCTCTGCTGGATCACCGCAAATTGGCTCCCTGGATGGCCACCTTCATCGCTCTGGGCTACACCGGCGGCATTCTCTCCCTGGTGATGCAAGGGAAGCCCCTATTGAGCAGTCCCCATTTTTGGACGGGATCCCTGGTGCTGCTGTTGTTGGCGGTGAATGGAGCTTTGTCTCTCAGCGGCTTTGGGGGCAACCGCGCTGCTCTGCGCACCACCCATGCCTATGTGGGCAGCCTCATCCTGTGCATACTGTTTGCCCATGCCTTGTTCGGGCTCAAGCTGGGCTTGTCGCTGTGAGTGGCATTGACATGCTCCCCTGCCTAAAGGCAGGGGATTCTGGTTCCTGGTTCTGCGACAGCACTTATCGTGTTGGGTTGCCCCTCCACGGCAGCGGTGCTCGTCTCCCCAAGCGCTACGCAAGCCCTAGCACCCAGAGCGGTTCCCTAATGCCCTTAGGTACCGTTGCAAACAACAACTACAAAGCCTGCTGAGGCTGTATCCAGTCGTGAGACTGTTGGGTTTTTAGAGCGGTTGACTACCCTGCCGCTGCGGGCAGCATAGCACAAAGCCGCCCTAGTCGCGTCAGCGGGCCGTAGGCCTTAGGGCGGGGCTTTAGACCCAGTTTTTTGGTAACCCGAGGTTTCCCTCTCCCTGGACAGGAAGGCCGGGAGCCTATCAGCGATAAGGTTGCAGGGATTGCAGCAGGTAGAGCACGGTGAAAACGCCGATGCCCAGCAGGACGATGGACAACACCAGGTAGCTGCTGGCATTGGAGCGCTGCTCTTCCAAGAGGGCTTCAGGGGATTTGGGCGCGATCATGAACCGTCCCCCAGAAAGAGGTTTTCGGATCACGGGATCCCCTGCCTCGAAGCGCACCTGCCCCATGGCAAAGGCCATCGCATCCACCGGAATCACCCATTCCTTATAGATGAAAGAGCGAGTGGAGCGGTTTTCTGTTCTCACTTGGGAAAGGTAGCGCTTGAGATCGAAGTTGAAGCGGCTGGGGCCTTTTCCGGGAAAGACACGCTCATCCACAACCGCCATAGCCTCTACCTCCGCACCCGTGGGATCCACCCTCACCCTTCCGGTTTCGTCTTCGATGAAAAAAGGGATCTGGCGAACCACTGAGTGAAGGGTTTCATCTCTCGTTCTCGTCTCTCTCTCCAGGAGATATTCCCGGCCTGTGCTCGGATCGGAGTACACATTGTTGTAGTACTTTTGGGGAGAGCCTGCTTCAGAAAACGGCAATTTTTCGGGATAGGCTGGAGAGCCGAGCTTTTGTGGGTAATCGGGGTAACCAGGCTTCTTCTGGAAAGCATCCGAACCGGGGTAGCCAGAGCCGGGTTTTTGCGGAAAGGATGCCGCGCCGAAGTAGCCAGGGTTGGACTTTTGTGGGAAAGAATCGGAGTAGCCGGGATCAACCCTTTTCTGGAAAGAACTGGGGGCAGAATAGCCCAATCCGGGCTCCTTTGCGGTCATTCTCCCCGGATAGGATTTTGCCCGGGATCCCAAGCGCAGAGCGTTCTGGTATTCGCCTTCGCTGATCCGTTCGCTGTAGGTTACGTCGCCTTCGCTGTTCAAATACTTTCGATAGCATTCGACTTCGTCATACTCCCAAGAGATCTCGGACTTGTAGTAGACGCAAGGCTGTCGCGAAAATTCCGATACCAAAGGCCGATTGCACAAAATCCTGCCATAAACTTGGGCCAAGTTTGCTCCTTTTGCCTGTGGACTTGTCTGACCGAGATTGCGAAGCTCGGCTACCTTGAGCAACCGAGTGGTGGAGAGCTGTTGAACCAACCTTTGGGAGCGCAAATACTCAACACATGAAAACAGAGAGCCGGGAAGACAAAGTAGCCCAAGCAGCGTCAGCCAGTTCATAGAGGCCTTCCTTTCCGGGGGGTGGGAGTGAAGTTGGCCTCATGCTAGCAGTTATCCATAAAACAGCATTTAAGAGGAGTTTAAGACAATCCCGAATGCGGTCAGTTCCGAACTTGACTTGGCAACTGAGACGGGTTTCCCCGCAAGGCTTCTAGGAAGGCAAATACTGCGGGCGGATGCAGCGCAGAGGCCAGAACAGCAGCTCCGATCACCCGCTCCAGTGGGATCGGCAGCCGGCGGATCTGGATCCCTTCGGGAATGGGAATGGCGGCCAAGCGGGGCAAGATGGCAGCCCCCAGACCCTGTGCCACCATGTTCACAATGGTGGAGTCTTCCTTCACCAAGTAGGCCACCTTGAGGGTTTGGTGGGCAGCTTCCCAGTGGTTCCGCACCGCGGTGGTGCATTCGGCGTAGTTGTAGAGAATGTAGGAAAAACGGGAAAGATCCTCCCAGGTCAGGGTTTCCGGCAGGGGCCCAAAACTCAGCGGAACCAACACAATGAACTCATCGCGGGCAATCTCCCACGTCTGGAGATCCTCACCAGCCCGCGGCAGGGGCAACAGGCCAATATCCACCTGGCCCGATCGCAACAGATGTTCGACAGTGGCCGGATCTTCTTCTGTGAGGGTGAGGGTAATCTGCGGAAATTGTTGGCGGAAGCGGGCGATCACCGGTGGCAACAAATGAGTTGCAGCACTGCGAAAAGCGGCAACCCGCACACTTCCCCCCCGCAACCCTTTTTCCAGGTTGGCCTCATAATCCATTTGTTCCCGCAGTTGCAGCATTTTGCGGACATGGCGCAGCAGTCGCTCTCCCACCGGCGTCAGGCGTGCCCCAAAGCGACCGCGCACCAGTAGAGTCACCCCCAATTCTTCCTCTAGGCTGGCAATGGCCCGGCTCACCGCCGACTGGGAAATGTGCAATTGCAGAGCGGCATCGCTGAAATTCCCCCGCTCCACCACAGCCACCAGGGTTTGCAGTTGTGAGATGTTCATGGATCCCATCTATTCGATCTGCGCATAGATGTGATGCTATCTCAGGTTTGAACCCTCCGCCGCGCCTGACTAAACTACGACATAACTTCTCCTTCACACTGCGAAACAGCGGGAAACAGTGTGAAAACCTCTTTATCTTCCTGTCGTTGGTCAAGTGTCCCTATGTCGAGATCCATGTTTGCCCTGCTGCCATTCCATCAATTTCGAGATACTCCCGGCGTGCGCTTTTTCGACATCACGGTTGCGCGATCCAACGCCCGCGATTTGGTTTACCATGATGGGCCGGCCATCAGTCCCCCCAATAATCCTCAGGGCTATTGGCAGTTTTATATGCATCCACACCAAGAGGACAACCTACTGGCTCTATGGGGCGGACGGACGTTTTACCTGGTGAATTTTAGCTGGAGGGATCCCTTCCATATTGTGCGCCTGGAAGCGAACCGAGGCATTTTGCGCATTCCTCCCGGCACTTTTCACCGTTCCGTCTCCGATCCAGAGGGATCCATCGTATTGAACCAGGCGGTGCGCGACGAAAAAGCCATCTTGGAAAAAGAATTTCGCATCTACGACAGCAGCCGTATTCCCCGATTGCTGCAGGTGACCTCGGCGCCTGCACCTTTGCCCCGCATTTGTGCCTGAGTACGGTTAACCCATGCCCCCCCGCGAGTCAATCAGGGCTCGCAATCGGGCAGCAGCCTGTGTGAGCTGTGCCGAGGGAATGGACACTGTGGGGTCGAAGGGATGCCCTGGTGGGTTGGCTGTGGCCAGAGGCTCAGCCCTCTTTGGGGATCCCTGCAGGTGAAAACTGAAGCTAGAGTAAAGATGGGTGCTGGGGGATCGACCAATGCTCTCTCTGGAGCGCAAGGGCATAGCGGATAGCTCGCTCAATTTGGCGGAGTACATCGACCATACTCTGTTGTTGCCGATGGTTACTCCAGAACAGATTGACCAGGGGTGTGAGATTGCCTTGCGCTATGGCTTCCCCACTTTTTGTGTTCCTCCTTGCTACGTGCCGCGGGTGGTGGAGCGGCTGCACGGATCCCCGGTCAAGGTGAGCACGGTGGTGGGGTTTCCCCTGGGCACAACCACTGCAGAGGCCAAGCTTTACGAGGCCCAACTGGCGGTGGAGCAGGGGTGCCGGGAGCTGGATGTCCGCATCAACTTGGCTTGGCTCAAGGCGGGAGAGCTGGATCGCCTCCATGCCGAGATTGCCCAACTGGTGGAAGAAACGGGGGTTTGCGTCAAGGCCATTTTGGAAACGGCTCTGCTGACCGAGGAGGAGAAAAAGCTGGCCGGGGAGATTTGTATCGATGCGGGGGCGGCTTTTTTGATGACCTCCACCGGCTGGATGGGGGGGGCGACGCCGGCAGATGTGCAACTGTTGTGGCAACTCAGCCGCGGCAAAGTGGGGGTGAAAGCGTCGGGCGGCATTCGCACGGTGGCTCAAGCAGAGGCCATGATCCAGGCGGGGGCCAGCCGTATCGGCACCTCTTGGGGGCTGGAGCTGATGCAAGAGCTGCGAGCCAGAGGAACCCCATGAGTGGGCGCACCTATCGGGTTACGGGCATCAATCTCAAAGGGATCCCACTGGGAGAGGCGGATCGGATTGTAACCATCTTGACTCGCGAGCAAGGGTTGATCCGGGCGGTGGCCAAGGGATCTCGTAAGCAGCCTTCCAAGCTGGGCGGGCGGATGGAGCCTTTTGTCATCAACGATTTGCTGATGGTGCGGGGGCGTTGGTCTGCCCAAACAGAGACTTCCCAGCGTCTACAGCGCATCGTCCAAGCGGAAACCCTGCAGACTTTTCCCCGCCTCAGCCGCAGCTTAGCCCATCTCACGGCAGCGCAGTACTTGGCGGAGGTGGCTCTGCAGTTGGCCTTGCCCGATCAAGCTCAGGAAGAGCTGTTTGTGGTGTTGGTCGAACACTTGGAACGCATCGAGCGGGCTGCTTCGGAACGGGCCGTTTTGCCCTTGCTCACCCACGGGTTGTACCACCTCCTGGCGTTGGCGGGGTTCGCCCCTCAGGTGCAGGCTTGTTACTTCTGTCAAGGGGAGTTGGTCGACGGCGTTTTTTTCAGCCCCCAATGGGGTGGCTTGGTCTGTGATCCCTGCCGGGTGGCCCAGCGGCCCAGCCCAATTGCCTGGGTCTCCGCTTCTGCCTTACGTGCCTTGGGATCCCTGCCCAGCTCCACACTGCCTCTGCCGGAGGATTCCCTGCCTTTGGCTGCTTGGCTGGAAGCAGAACGTCTGTTACGGCGCGTTTTGGAGCATCATACGGATCGAGAGATCCGTTCCGCCGAGCTATTGGCCAGTTGCTATGCTGTTTCCACTGCAAACGGTCAAGGATCCCCGGCTTTTCCTGAGGGACATCCCAAAACATGGGCATCGGCCTGAAAAAGTTGTGAAGGTATGTATCAAGTCCGGCCCAATAGCCGCAAAATAGAGCATCGAGGCGGGTTGGCAGCCGATTTTGGATGATAAATTAGGTTATGGAAAGTAACTTCTTACGAAGGCCTCTCAGGTTTGAGCAATGTTTTTTGGGGAGGAGTGCCTTGCACCAGGTACTGGACAGCATCATCAGGTGGGATTGAAGTTGGAGCTTTTAACAAGATTGAATCCACTGCCGAGAGGGCCTTCTGTTTTGTGCTTGTTTCCCGGAGCTGCATCCCTGAGGTGCGGCTTTGGTTAATTGCAGATGATTGCTTGTGAGTGTTCAATTTCCTCGGTGAGTCTGCCCAACTGAGGAGCAGCCCCTGGGGTTCCTGCATCCGCCCAACTCAAGATAGCGCCCACCTTAGTTCTTTTTCAGATCTCTCTTTTACCGAGTACCGTTAGAAGTTCAGGAGTTGCAGCACCGTGGAAGCACAGCGTAAGGAACGGATTCTGGTGGTCGATGATGAGGCCAGCATTCGACGCATCTTGGAAACCCGTCTGTCCATGATCGGATACGACGTGGTCACAGCTTCGGACGGCGAGGAGGCGCTGGAGGTTTTCCACAAGCAGGATCCCGACCTGGTGGTGCTGGATGTGATGATGCCGAAGCTGGATGGCTATGGGGTTTGCCAGGAGCTGCGCAAAGAATCGGACATCCCCATCATCATGCTGACGGCGCTGGGAGATGTAGCCGACCGTATCACAGGGCTGGAGCTGGGGGCAGACGACTATGTGGTCAAGCCCTTTTCGCCCAAGGAGCTGGAAGCTCGCATTCGGTCGGTGTTGCGCCGGGTGGCGCGGTCGGCCCACGATGGGATCCCCAGTTCTGGGGTGATTCAAGTGGGGGATATTCGCATCGATACCAACAAGCGGCAGGTCTACAAACGGGACGAGCGCATTCGCCTGACGGGGATGGAGTTTAGTCTGCTGGAGTTGTTGGTCAGTCGGTCGGGGGAGCCTTTTTCCCGCTCCGAGATTTTGCAAGAGGTGTGGGGCTATACCCCGGAGCGCCATGTGGATACGCGGGTGGTGGATGTCCACATCTCGCGGCTGCGGGCCAAGCTGGAAGATGACCCCAGCAACCCAGAGCTGATCCTGACGGCCCGAGGCACCGGCTATCTGTTTCAGCGCATCGTTCAGGGAGAGGAACAGGCACGGTCTTGAGAAGGGATCCCTCGCAACCTCTCTTCAAGAGCGGCCTGCACCCGCCTCAACACGCCAACCCAGTCTCCCGGTGTGTCTTGTCGAAACAGTCGCATTACCCCGGGGTACCAGGGGCTATCTTCTCGATGGAGCAGCCAGCGCCAATCGGCGGCAAAGGGGAGCAGCACCCATACCGGCTTGCCCATCGCCCCGGCCAAATGAGCAACGGCTGTATCAACGCTGATCACCAGATCCAACTGGGCAACGGCTGCGGCTGTATCGACAAAACTGCGGAAACGGGATCCCAGCTCCAACACTTGGTGCTGCTCCAATAGGGATCCCACCGGGTGAGGACTCTGTCCGAGTGGCGCGGACAGATCTTCCCCCACCTGCAGGCTAACCCACTGGATGGAAGGCCCATGCAAGTGTTGGAGCAACAGATTCAGAGGGCAACTTTTCAGCCTTTGTACGCGGTTGAGCTCAGGATGGGCACGCCGACCGCTGGCCCACACCAGCCCCACCTTCATCCGCTCCTGGGAAAGCTCCGGCCAGTCTTCCCGCCAGGAGAGGCTCAAAGGGATCTGCGGCCCGCCGGCATGAACGGGATAGACAAGATAGGGGATGCGGGCCGGGATCGTCTCCAGAGTGGTGCCCAACCGCTGCGGCAAGCTGAGCAAGGGCAGATGGCAATCGAAAGAGGGCAAGGGATCCGTTTCCGAGATCACCTGCACCTGGGGCAGGCACCCTCTGAACAGCTCCACGAGGGATTCCTGGCAGCGAAGGCAGATTTGCGCTTGGGGATGGGCCTCGGCCAGCAGCGGCAAGTAGCGCACAAACTGAATCGTGTCCCCCAACCCTTGTTCGGCGCAGATCAGCAGGGTCTGATGGCTCAGGGGGGATCCCGTCCACAGAGGGGAAAGAAAGCGCGGGTAGGTCGCCCCTTGTCGCTGCAGCCGCCATTCGTATTCTCGCCACCCCTCCTCGTAGCGGCCCAGGGTCAGCAAAGCCGTGCCCAGGTTGTAGTGGATCTCCGGCCAGTGGGGGGCCAACTGCAAGCTGCGCCGATAGGCTTCAATGGCCGCTTCCAACCGGTTTTGTTCCTGCAAGATGGTGCCCAGGTTGTTGTGAGGCTGGGCATCCCTCGGCAACAGCGAGATGGCCCGTTGCAGACAATCGGCGGCCTCCTCCAAGCGATCTTGCAGGTGCAGGCAGTGGCCGAGGTTAACGAGAATTCGCCCCTCCTGGGGTGCAAGGGCAAGAGCTTGGCGAAACCAGCCTTCCGCTTCCTCAGCTTGGCCATCGAGCATCAGGGCATTCCCCAAAGCTGCCAAGGCATAGACCTGGGGAGGCTGGGCTGCTGCTGCCTGTTGCAACACCTCAATTGCCTGGGCCAATTTCCCCAGGGTGAGCCAACAACTGCCCAATCGGAAAAGCAATTGCCCATCACCGGGGGCAAAGGCCAGGCCCTGTTCGTAGGCTCGCGCCGCTTCCTCTGGGTTGCCAAGCTGCATCCAGGCATCGCCCAGATCCTGCCAGGCCGGCACCCAATCCCCCCGCAGGTGCAGAGCCAGTTGCAAGGGGGTCAAAGCTTGGCGGGGATCCCCCATCTGGAGATAAAGGGATCCCAGCAACGCCTGAGCAGCGAACAAACGCGGCTGGGTGCGGGTAAGCTGCCGGCAGAGGTGCAGAGCAGTCTTCAGATCCCCCGCCTGTCGGTAGCGTTGAACCAACGCCAGAGCCGCCTGCGAAGAGGATGGGATCTCGGATCCCCGCTCTGGATCCTGTGACTCAGCCGCTTGCCGGTTGTCTTTCCCTCGCCCAAAGCCCCGTGGCACGTCTTTGCCTCTTTTGAGATCCCTTTCACTTCTTAGCCCCCTCCCCCCAGTGTCCAAATGACAGCAGTGGGACAGGATCCCTACCCAGGCTAACAAAAGGTTCCCACTGCCCCGGTTTTCACGGGCCATCCTTGGGGCTCAGTTGCGGCGAAACAGGCTGTCCAAGTAGATGCGTGCCGCCCGCCGGTCGCTCTCCCCGCTTTGGAGCAGGAATAACGAGAGCGCTGCCGTCACCACCCGATCCTGATCCCAGTCGGGATGGCGGGAGAGGTAGTTTTGGAGGGTGTCATGCAGCTCCTCGGGAATTTCACTCAAAATGCTAACGCTGTGAGAACTCATAGTCCAACCACTCACTCGGGGTCAAGAGGGGAGAAAACGGCATCCCGCAAAACCTGCGGCCACAGCCAGAACTTGGGCAGCCCGAACAGAGCGAGCCCGCAACACCAAAACCCAACCTAGGTAGGCTAGGGGCCTCAGCAGGCCCGCAAGAAGAAAAGCAAGCGATATAGGTTCATAGCTTGCCCCTATCCCGGCGGATGGGAGGGAGGGCATTCACAACTGTTCCTAAGCCTGTCGTGGGCCGTAGAACAGATGAAGTCTTTTCTTTCTAAGGAGAGCGCTCGGGAAAATCTCCACACCACTCGCCCTCAGGTGGGGCTATTCTGCCCTCTGCCCTATGGGGGATGTCAATCCCAAGCCAGGGATCCAACAGGACAAAAGCCTGCCATTGGCCTTGATGGGATGGGAAAAAATGGCGCGATCCCGTTACGTTTCTCAGGGTGTAGTCGCCTGAACCTTACCGACCTCAACTTTTCCACAGAAACCCCCGATGCCGCCCCCCGAGGAAAAAGCCCTGTGGAAAACGGCCCGCCCGCCTGTGGAAAGCCTGGGGAAAACCTGTGGATTTCTGGGAAATCTGAATTTGTCCAAAAATTTTTGTGTTTGTATAGAGCATTTCTCAGGGCCACTCGACTCGGTAGCGCAAAAACAGCTCCTTGGAGCCACGGCGGCATTCCAGCAGCTCCAACTGGGGCGGGGATCCCTGCACTTGCCAACCCTCAATGCTGGCAGGCGCATCGGCATATCCACTCAGCAGCACCGGAGCGAGGGTAACCCACAGCTCATCCAAGGCCCCTGCCTGGAGAAATGCCCCCAAAAGCCGCCCCCCGCCCAACAACCCCACCCGTTCAATGCCCAAGCTGCGCAGGCGGGCCAGCCGTGCCGGCAGATCCCAATCGGCAGCCACCCAGATGTCCTCAAAGCCGGTTCGGTTCTGCCAAATTTGGGATCCCTTGGGAGTTGTCCACAGCCAACGGGTGAGGGGCTGGCGAAAAAACGGCAAATCCTCAGGAATATCCCCGCTGTCGGAACAGATGATCGTCAGGGGCTGGGGAGAGAGGCCCTGAGCGGTTCTGCGTTGGATCAACTCGGGATCCCGAATACGCAGACTGGTGCCGTAGGCCCGCAGAGTGGCGGCCCCCATGATCAAAGCCTGTTGCTGGGCAGCTTGGGTTTCCAAGTGCCGATAGTCCTCAGGGCTGCTGAAGGAGGGCCTCTGCGCTCGATGGGCTGCGATCTTTCCATCCAAGCTCTGGGCAAAGATAGCTACCAAATGGGGACGATTCAAAGACAAGATTGCTGAGAAAGGGTGGGCAAACCCTACAAATTGACCAGAATAGAGTCAGGCATCGCCGGGGGAACCGTGGCACCGGTCACCAGAGCGCCCACGCGGAATGGATATGCTAGGGACATTTCAATCCTCCACCATCCGGGTTGAAGTCGAGGCCAGTGCATCGACGATGCAGCGCTGTCTGACAGAAGTGGGGTTGCTGCAGCAGTGGATCTGGCCCCAGCAACTGCAGGGATCCCTTCCCGAAAGGCTGGAGCTGGGCAGCACCTTTGCGGCCCAATGGGGCCCCCTCTCGATCATGCACCAGGTGGAAACCCTGCTGCCGGAACGGCTGCGCCTGCTGATGTGGGGAGGAGCCGATGGCTACTGTGACTGGCTGTGGGGGAACGGCTGGGTGCAGTTGCGGGTAGAGGCCGTCTCTCTCCTGCCCTTGGGCTTGGGACAATTGCTGATGCTGCGGCGGCTGCAACAGTTTGCCCAAAGCCAAGAACAGCGCCCCTCTTAGGACTTAAAAAGCGACCTTCCGGCAAAATCCGTGGATCCTCGGCTTGACAAAATGCGTTTCGGTTGCAGCATGCTACTTCTCTAAGGATTTTCCACTACGATAGTTGTAGCAGAGCTTACTCTTCCCGTCCGAGAGGCCCAATGAATCCGCCGACCAGCCCCACCCCAACCGCCATCGAGCAGGAAAAGTTTGAGATCCGCTTGGGAGAAGCCCTCAACCGAGCAGGACTGCTCACCCCCGCCCAACTGGCTCAGGCCATGTGGGAAAAGGCCGACAACCCCTTGATGTTGGGGGAGCTGTGTATGCAGCACGGCTGGGTTGCCCCCCAAGATCTCTATCCGTTGATTCCGGTCGAATTGGTGCGCATCGGCGAGATCTTGGTGCTGCATGGGTATCTGGAGCTGGAGCACATCCATCAGGCCCTGATTCAGCAGCGGCAGCACCCGGAGCGCAAGCTGGGGGAGATCTTGGTGCAGCAGGGCTGGGTACAACCCCACTGGTTGGAATGGGCCTTGGACAAGCAGCAGCGGCTGCGGCGCCAGAAAGGAGCTGCCAACAGTTGGGAGGTGATGGTGGAGCAGTGGTCCACCATTCCCGATCAGCCCCCTCTTTATGTCTCACCTCTACAGGTAGCTCAAGAGACTTACAAAGCCACCCAGCAGTACAAAGCCCAACTGGAGCGCTACCAAGAGCAAATTGCCACCTTAGAAGCGCAACTGGAGCAACAGCGGCAGCAGCAACAGCTCCTGGTCGAACAGTCGCTGCGGCAGGTCGCCGACTATCAAGCCCGCCAGCAGGAGCAGCAGCAGCGCATTGCCCAATTGGAAGCCCAAATCCAGCAGGGCACTGAACAACAAAAGGCTGCCCAGCAGCGCATTCGGGAACTGGAGGAGCAACTCCAAGCTCAGCAAGCTCAGGGATCCGCGCAATTGCAAGCCGCCCAAGCAGAGCTGGAGACCCTGCGGCGCCGCTGCCACGAGTTGACAGAATGGCAATCTCAGGCCAAACACCAGCTGCAAGAGCTGGGATCCCAACTGCAGGAGCAGCAGAAGATACAGCAGGCTCAGGCACAGCAGCTCCAAGAGCAGGCCCACCTGCGTCATGCTCTGCAGCAAATGGAAGCCCAAGTGGCCGCCCTGAACCAATCGCTGCAGGAGCACCAACATCAACTCCAACTGGCCCAGTCCACGAAACAGCGCTTAACTGCCGACCTGGCCCACGTTCGCCAAGAAGCTGCCGAGGCCACCCACCGCTTGCAGGTGCAGCTCCAAGAAACCCAAGCCCAACTGCGAGAAACTCAAGATCGCTTGCAGCAAGCCCAAGCCCAAGTGAGCCAGCTCCAGGCCCAACTGCAAGCGGCTCAAGTGGAAAACCGTGCCCTAGCTGCAGCGGTAGCCGAAGCCCGACGAACTTCCCCACCTGCAGCTGCACCGACCCCAGCTTCGGAGAAAGCCCGGCCAGAGGCAGAGGATCTCAAGACCCTGACCGTAGCCGACTGGGCAGCCGAGCTGAGTGCCCCAGAAAGCGAATTGCCCCCGCAGCAATATTTGGGGGAAGAGGACTTGGAAGCTCTACAGCGGGCTACCCCCTGGGTACAGCGGGTATTGACCCAATTGCGGGCGGCTGGCCTAATCGACAATGCCGGCATCGAAACCGTCATTCACGCTTGGGAAAAGGAAGGGGGCACCTTCACGGATGTGCTGGCCCACCACAGCGGCCTCAAGCCGGAGACCGTCAAATTTTTCAGCGAAGGGGGCTACTCTGTTCAACTGGCAGGGGGACGCCACGTGGCCGACTACCTCAAGGCTTCTGGATTGGTCAGTGCCACCCAAATCGAACAGATCCAGAAGCACCTGCCGCCAGGGGGATCCCTGTGTCAGGCCCTTGCCCAAGCCGGGATTCTACGCCGGGCCACTGCCCTGTATTTCGAGCGCCACTTCGGCGGGCAAAAGCCCCGCCGCCCGCTGCGGGAAGAGCTTTAGAGGAACCATGCTCTATCGCTGACGCCAACGACCGACAAGGGATCCGAATACAGACACAAGCTGCCAACAAGATGCCAATTAGACTAGAAACTAGATAGAGATAGATCATCAGAAGCGACCGGTTTCTCACCCCTGAGAGACCCAAGTTACTCGGTAGTTGTGTCGATCTCTTCTGCTATGACTACGGAAGCTCCAACTCGACCTGCTCAGCAGTTCTCGCCCTCGAGAACCCAGGTTCGCCAGCCCTACCCCCACTTCAAGGTGATCGTCTTGGATGACGATTTCAATACCTTTCAGCACGTTACGGAATGTCTGCTGAAATACATCCCCGGCATGACTTTGCCCCTAGCGCGGCAACTGACCGTGCAGGTGGATGCCGAAGGGCAAGCAGTTGTTTGGGTCGGCCCTCAAGAACAGGCGGAGCTCTACCATCAGCAATTGCTGCGGGAGGGGTTGACCATGGCCCCCTTGGAGCCGGCCTGAAGCACCAGGCGTTCGTAGCTGCGCTCAACTGCTGCCAACAGCTCCGCTTGGCCCCAACCGGCGTAAAGGCTGCTGGCAATGGCCAGCCCACCCGCCCCCACCCCTTCCTTGACATAGCCCCGCTCGTAAGCCTGTAGAGGCAGATAGCGGCTATTGGCAAAGCTCAGTTGGGTGGCCAAAAGGGGAGCAACCCCCAACAACTCTGCCAAGGCCACCGTATTGCCCGAGGGATCCTCTGCCACCCAGCGGGTGGTTCCCACAACCACGTTCTCTGGGGGCCAAGGGATCCCCTGCTCTTCCCCCCAGCGCTGCATCAAGGCCAGCACCGCCAACATTTGGGTTCCCCCTGCCAGCAGCACCGCTCCCCGTTGCGCTGCGCCCATCGCCAACCCGGCCACAAAGGGCTGCATGGGATCCCCCACTGCCGCCACCACCTCAGCAGCAGAAGCTCCCCTTGGCAGACGGGCCAATCCCTGCCGGGCCAAGGCCAGCTTTTGGGCGTGGTTGCAGACCGGGTGGCTGCTGTTTACCATGCCCTCTGCTGCCCACCCCAGTCCCAACAACACCGCCAGCGCCGTGGTGGTGCCCCCTGCCACACACTCCCCAATCACACAGTAGCCTTGCTCCAGCCGGGATCCGCGGTCGTACCCTTCTTGCCAAAGGGATCCCACCTGCTCCAAAGACAGAGCCTGTCCTGTGCTCAAGCAGCGGGCCACTCCCCCAGAGCTCACCATTTCTGCCCCCGGCAAAGGTTCCGGCAAGCCACAATCGAACACTCGGCACGGGATCCCCAACTCCCTCAGGATGGCGCAGCTGATCACCACTGGGGAAGGATAGCCATCCGGAGAGGTGGGCAAGCGGTGAGAATGGCCCGCCAGCAACACTTCCCCATCGGCAAGAGCTGTGTAGCGACGCAAGGAGGGGGTAGCGCCGGCAGCCGAAATGCCCGGAACAAGAGCCGTTTCGGTAAACCCCAAGCAGGCCAGAAACAGAGGTCGGGATCCCTGCACCCGTTCGCACCACCGCCGGGCCACAGCCGGCTGAGTGTAAGCCTTAACGCAAGGAAACGGAAGCATACCGGACACCGAGGCAAACAAGCCAGAGTCTATCCTGAGCCAGAAGGGCGGGATCCCGTACTCGCAGGAGGGGTTGCCTCCTGCTGAGGCAATCGGATTCGGATAGGATGGGTATACCCAATGCAGTTTATTCAGGGCAAACGGAAGGCCATGAGCTTCTTCGACTCTGAGATCGTCCAAGAGGAAGCCAAGCAACTGTTTCAGGATTTCCAAAACCTGATGCAGCTTGGTCAACGGTACGGCCAATTCGACCGGGAAGGCAAAAAAATCTTCATCGAACAGATGGAGGAGTTGCTGGAGCGCCAGCGCATTTTCATGAAGCGGCTGGAACTCTCCGACGACTTTATGGCTCAAATGACCATCAAACAACTGCAAACTCAGCTTGGGGGGTTTGGGCTCTCCCTGACCCAAATGTTTGACCAGATGCACCAGACCCTAGAGCGCATGAAAGCTGAGGCAGACGCTGAGCGTTGACCCCCAAGAACGACCTACACGAAGGGATCATGTCTTCTTCCCGCCAGACCCGCAACCAGAAATTGATTCTGGAGGTGCTAGAGCAGCAGTCGCAGCCCCTTTCGGCGCAAGAGATCTTTCTGGAGTTGCGCAATGCCAACCACACCGTCGGTCTGGCCACGGTTTATCGAGTTTTGGATGCTCTGCGCAATGAGGGCAAGCTGCAAGCGGTCAACTTGGGAGACCAGCAGACCTACTACCAGGTTCTGCCCAGCAATGGCCACAACCGCCACCACCTGATCTGCACCGAATGTCGGCGGGTGGTGCCTTTGCCCGATTGTCCGGTGGAAGATTTGGAGGCACAGCTTTCCAGCCGATACCAATTTGCGATCGAGTACCATGTGCTTGACTTCTACGGCGTCTGTGCACAGTGCCGTGGAGGAGTTGGGCCAAGCCCGGATTCACAGCGTTCCTCTCTTCTCAAAGCCAAGCCCAAATGATGAGCTATCTCTGGACGGTGTTGATCGGGCTGGCCGGCGCCCTGATCGGGGTCAAGCTGAGGCTTCCGGCGGGAGCACTGGTGGGCTCCATGGTGGCGGTGGGTTTGGTGAATGTCTGGGGGGCGATCCCAATTCCCGCTCCCCCAGCCGGGATCCGTTTTGCCATGCAGGTGGTGTTGGGCATTCTTTTGGGTACTAAGCTCACTGCCGATACGCTTCTGGCCCTGAAAGATCTGTGGCGACCAGCCCTGCTCTGTACAGTGATTGCGGTGGGCACGGGGGTCTTGTCGGGGTACCTGATCTCCCGTTGGCTGGGGATCGAGCGCTTGACTGCCATCTTGGGCACAGCTCCAGGAGGCATTTCCGACATGAGCCTGATAGCCCTGGACATGGGAGCCCAAACCAGCACAGTGGTGGTCATGCACTTGGCACGCCTGATCAGTGTCGTCGTGGTCGTCCCCTGGGTGGTGCGACTGCTCGTTCAGCCGGGCACGAGTTAGCTAGACCGCCGGGAAGCCCCGCCCTCTGTGCATCAGCATGAGTGCCGGAGTATGTCACGAAAGTCCTCGGAGCAGAGACGGTGGGTGGGTTAGACTAGGGGCGATACAGAACTTAACAACTGAACCGCCGCCTTGGAACTTTCCCCCTCTCCACTCACCTGCCATGCCGCCGCTGCCGGATCCCCTTGGAGCGCTACTCTCTGTTCTGCAGATGGCTCTTTGGGGAATGTCTCCTCCGGCCAGGGTGATTGGTGGCCTCTACAACTGCACTGGCAGGGGGAGGCAGATCCGGTGCAACCTGAGCTGGTACAGGTGGATCCCCTGTTGCGCTTGCTGCTTTTGGGGGATGGCTTTACCACCCGTAATCTTGCCACCTTAATCCAAGAGCCGATCCAGGCTCACCTGCTCGACACGGGCCGAGTTGACTTGCAGGCAGAGCAGGGCACTGCCCCCAAGCCTATGCAACGGCTGGCCAAGGATTTAGCACGGCTGGGATCCCCTTTGATGCGGCGGCGGGTTTGGCTGTGCGGGGCAACCTCTCAACAGCCCTTGCTCTATGCCACCTCTTGGTGGAACTCTGAACATTTGGCCCAATACTTGCCCCATCCCGATCAGCCCATCGGCCAAAATCTGATCCAAGAAAAACTGGAGACCTTTCGCGAGCTGCGCGGCCTTTACTACGGCGAGGCTGAGCCGGTGGCCCGGCTGCTACGGTGTTCCGGCCCCTTTTGGGCCAGGCATTATCTCTTGTGGCACAGGGGCAAGCCTTTGACGGTCATCTACGAGGTGTTTTCTCCACGGCTGGGTGCGAGGGCTCTGTCCCGCTAGCGCGACGGAGACCTCCAACGGCGCACGGCTGCGGTGATGGCGGCGGCCACCTGCGGATCTGATTGGGCGCTGGCGGAGATGCGCTGATAGTCGTCTGGGGTCAGTTGATGGGCGGTGATGATCTCGGCGGCAGCAGTCTCAAACTGTTGTTCGATTCGCCGACGTTCCTCGCTGCTGTTGGCCTGTTGGAGGCGATTTTGGGTGGTCTCCAGTAGGGGCTGCACCGCCAGGAGGATGCGGGCAAAGCGGTCGATCTGCTCAGGAGAAGGTTGAAAGGTGGCTTCAGAAGGGGTAGCCGGGGCCGAGGTCATCGTTTCTGGAGAGTCTGCAGGCAGATCCCCATCCCATCTGGAGCCTGGCATAGGCGAGGGAAGGGGATCCGGATTGGCAGGAGACTGGAGAACCACCTTGTCGGCTGGATCCAGGTCTTGGGCTGGGTTGAGGGCATTCCAAAGGGCCAAGCCCGCCAAACACAGAGCAGCCCCCGTCAGGCCGGCACTCAAGAGGGCAGGCCAACCGACAGAGGTCGCAGTCGGCTCAGGCACCACCTGCACCGGCGCATGAGGAGGCAAGGGTTTGGCCGTGAGGCTGAGATCATAAGCTCGGCGCTGCTGGCTATCGCTGAGAACTCGGTAGGCGTGTTGTAGCTGGAGAAACTCCCGCTGGGCCAACTGCCGCAACTCTTCAGGGATATTGGCAGGCAACCGATCCGGGTGCAGTTCGCGTACCCGCCGGCGGTAGGCGGCTTTGATCTCCTCCAGGCTGGCTTGGGGAGAAAGCCCCAACTGTTGGTAGTAGGTGGGGGAAGCAGGCAGAGTAGGCATGGGAGCAGTTGGTTGCAGAACAGAGGGAGAACCGGCTGCCTTCGAAGGCCAGCCACCTTACCCCAACAGGGATCCCTCCTTTCGGACCAGCATATCCTGCCCGGTTCAGCGAGGCTGCTGGCCCAAGAGCTAAGACACGTAAACCCCTGTTAGAGGCGCGCTCAGGGCTTCTTCCAACTCTGCCAGGCCAAGACGACGCTCCAGAATATCCATCACCTCGCGGCCAAAATCATGGGGGTTGCGATCCCAGGCTTCCAGACACACTTCCCCAAAAAAGGATCCCAGGGGTTCTGGGTTCCAGAGCAGTTTGCGCGCCGTCCAAGGAGTCATGTGCATGGGGTTAAAGCGGTCGTCGATAACACCGATTTTGCGAGCAAAATCTTCTAGATGAGTGTGGGGTTGCAGGCCGATGAAGAAGATGGCCGGCTCAACTTTGTCGCGACCAAAGATGGCTTCCAGCTCGCGATGGTACCGTACTGTTTGCCGAATGGTTTCCGGTCGCTCGTCGATAACATTAAAGGAGTAATTGACCGAAACCAGGTCGTCAAATCCTGCCTGTTTGAGGTAGCGGCAACTCTCCAGTACCGTGCGCAGGTTATAGCCCATGCGCATTTTGCGCACCAGCTCCTGGGATCCGCTGGTGATGCCGATCTCGAAGTAGCTCATGCCGGTTTTCACCATGAGCTCGGCCAGCTTTGGGGTGAGGTTGTCGGCCCGAATATAGGCAGCCCAACGAATATCGGTCATGCCGGCATCAAGGATTTTCTGCAGCAATTCCACCGCATCCTCAATGTAGCGGCGGGCAGGGATAAACTGGGCATCGGTAAACCAAAAGTTTCGCACTCCTCGCTCGTACAACTGCATCATTTCTCGGATCACCTCATCCACAGGGTTGAGGCGCACCTGCTTGCCTTCGATGACGGTGTAGATGCAGTAGCAGCAGTTGTGGGGGCAGCCGCGTTTGGTTTGTACCCCAATGTAAAAATCGCCCCCTTCTAGGTAGTAGTCAATTTCCGGCCAAATGGCGGTGATGTAGGTGTAATCACAGGCGGTTTTTTGCAGAGGTTGGGGCGGCTCGTGGATCAAACCTGGGCGAGGCTGTTCCAGCTTGGCCCGATAGCAACGCTCTGCAGCAAGGCTTTGCCCTTGGATGACTTTTTCCAGCAGGGTTTCCCCCTCCCCTACCGAGATGATGGTGCCTTTGGGCAGATAGCGGCCCAATTGTTCATAGAAGACGCTGACTGCCCCACCTCCCAGCACCGCTTCAGCGTGAGGTTTGTAGCGCCTGGCCCTGCGGAGCCCCTGCCAGACCAGCCGGGTGTTGCGCCAAATCTCGCCATAGTAGGCCAGCACCAGCCTGAGGCTATTCAGGGATCCCCGCAATTTTTTCAGGGGGTTGCGGGCGTAGAAAAACTCAAAAGAGTGTTGCAGTAGATTGCCGGCCCGCCCGTTCACCGGCGCATAGACTTGAATATCCCGCCAAGAGAAAACCAGCAAATCCGGCTGAAACTGATCAATTTGCTCCAGCATGCGGCGGCGAAAATCCAAGGGCGGAAAGGTGCCCATATCGAAGATGCGCTGCTCAACTTGGGGGAACAGCTTGTGGACATGATCGGCCAAATAAACCACCCCAATGGGAAAAATGGGGTTGCAGGGCAGCCGCACATAGAGGATTTTTTGAATCTTCAGGTTCGAGGCCATATAACCTGAGAGCTTACTTTACATCTCTTCACTCACTCTAATCGCTTTTTGAGAGGCGCGGCGGCAGGGATCCGAAAGGGACAAGGATAAGCTAAAGCTGAAGCAACCAGCAGGGGCAGACCTGAGGAGGGGGTATGGCTCCAGAGGGCCCAATTTGGCACCAGCGCTATCGACCAGAGCGGCGATTGAGCAAGCGCAGCGGCAGACACACCTATCTGGCCCAGGATTTGCTCACCTCGGAGCAGGTTGTGATCAAGCTGCTGCTCTTCGGGCCAGACTTCGATTGGGCCGACCTGAAGCTGTTCGAGCGGGAAGCCCAGATCCTGCAGACCCTCTCCCATCCGGCCATTCCCCAATACCGCGACCACTTCGAGGTTAGCTTTGAGGGAGGACGGGGCCTGGCCCTGGTGCAAACCTACATCGACGCCCCCTCTTTGCAAGAGTGGATGGAGCAAGGGCGGCGCTTTGCCGAGCCGGAGGTGCGGGATCTGGCGCAAAAGTTGCTGCGCATTCTCGTCTACCTGCACGAACTCCATCCCCCCGTCATTCACCGGGATCTCAAGCCCAGCAACATTCTCTTGGGATCCGACCAGCAGGTGTATCTGGTGGACTTTGGTTCGGTTCAGGCGGCTGCCCCCCGGGAGCAGGGATCCTACACCGTGGTGGGGAGCTACGGCTACATGCCCCTAGAGCAATTTGGCGGCAGAACCGTGCCCGCTTCCGACCTCTACAGCCTGGGTGCCACCCTGATTCACCTGCTCACCGGCCAACACCCGGCGGATCTGCCCCAGGAGGGATCCCGGATTGCGTTCGAGCAAGCGGTGCAACTGAGCCCGCCCTTTCGCGACTGGCTGCGGTGGATGACGGAACCTGTGGTGGCGGATCGTCCTGCTTCCGCCCGGCAGGCCCTGGAGGCGCTGGAGCATTTGGATCGTCGTCCCGCCTTGATTCCCTCAGACGCAGCAGCAGTCCCTACTCGACAGCCAGCAGGCAGCCGGATTCAACTGCACAAGTCCGAACAGACCTTTCAGGTGGTGATCCCGGCCCGGCAAACCGGTGTTTTGGCGTTGCTGCCTTTCGCCATCGCTTGGAACTCCGTCATCACCTTTTTCACGATCATATCGGTTGTGCCTGCGCCTTTTCCGGTCAATCTGGTGGTTGGCCTGTTCACCCTGCCCTTCTGGAGGGTGGGGTTGGGGATGGCGGGCGGGATCCTCTACGGTCTATTCGGCAAAGTCCACCTACGGATCGACACAAAATACATTCGCCTGGCTCACGAGGTGTTTGGCCTGAGGTTTCGCAATGTTCCCCCCAGTCGGCGATGGGATATTGACCGGCTAGAGCTGATCCCACGCCGTATCCGACGGGATTCCGATGGGAATCGGGTGGAGGTAAGCCCACAGTTGAACATCTGGGCAGGCATCCGCAAGTACGAGCTAAAGGATCTGCAAGAGCCAGAGTTGGAGTGGCTGGCCGCGGAGCTGAGCCGTTGGCTGAAGATCCCGGTTGAACGGCAGAAGGTGTAGTTGTCAATCCAAATAGGCACTCAACTCCTGCTCCAGTGTGGGCAGTTGCACCTCTCCCTGCTCCAGCTCTTCCAAGTCTTCCAGTTGTTTGCGCAGGCGGGCAATCCGCTCTTGCAGGCACTCCTTGATGCCTTTGGCCCCCAAACTGAGACAACTGCGGCAGACTTCCCCGTAGATTTGCCCGCGGTCGTTGTAGACCACCGCCAGCAACACTTGGTGCCCTTTTTTCTGGATGGGGTTGGCCCATCCCCCGCAGATAATGCAGGGCACTCGGCCATTGCCCGCGTAAATGCTGCGTTCCCAAACAATTCTCACGCTCAGCCTCGATGCGACTTGTTGCCCACCAGCATAAAAACCCACGGGGATCCCTTGCCACCCCAAGATCCTTAAGATCCTCAATGGATCGCCGGCTCCCTTTTTTCTTCCTGAGAGAGGTTGGGGGTGAGAGCTAAAAAGGGATCCCGGCGGCTAGGTGCTGGGCCGGGCAGGTTGGGAGCGGTCGATGGTGCGATAGGTAAGGCTGGCAGCCACCTCCAGAGCTTTGGCGGCGTCGCGGAAATAAAACCCCAGCTCCTCATCCTTCTCCGTGCGGTTGGGCTTGTTGAACTTGGCCTTAAACTGCACGTTGCAATACATGGCCAACCCCACCAGAACCTCTGAGAGGCCGTGCTGGTTGATCAGCCGTTCCACATCCGTAAGCAGGCTTTTGATCAGGGCATCGGCTACCGGTTCTGGCAAACTGTCCAGGTCGTGCATGGGGGTTCCTCAACCAACGAGAGCAAACAAGCCAATGGGTCTGGAAAATCGAGATGGATCTGGGATCCCGAAGGCAACCTCCCCTGATTTTCCTGCATCTTTTCCAGAATGCCCAATGCTCCTGCTAACGCTACCACCACTGCCGCAGCCAGCCCCACAGGCCCGGATACCGAATGGAGCGCTCCTGGGCCGCTTGCTCCAGATGATGGGCGTGGTCTTGGATGCCGGGATGCCGCAGACGATTTAGGCGAATCAAATAGGCGTAGCGGCGGATTTGTTCTCGCAACTGCTCTGGGGGAAGGGCAAAGCACGCTGGGCAAAGGGGGCCGAGATCCAACCCCTTATCGTTGAATAGGTGACGAACTCGCTTCCCGCCCGCAAAACGCTTTCCGCAGGCGGCACAGTAGCAAGTTGAGGGCTGGCTGGCAAGCCGCTGCCATCGAATTCGCATCGTCTTCTGTCTAGCCGGCTGCTGTGAAGGGATCCCTTGTAACCGTCATTCGTAGACCCAATATAATTCTTTTGGGCAGTTCTTCTGGTAACCAGAACCCCGGTCAAGGGGGCTTGCAGATCGAAAACCATGCCGCAACTTTACGACTGTGTCATCGTCGGGGCTGGCCCCGCCGGCGGATCTGCTGCCTACCATCTGGCCAAGCGGGGACGCTCAGTGCTGGTTCTGGAAAAGGATCCCTTGCCCCGCTACAAACCCTGTGGGGGGGGAGTTTCTCCTATGGTGGCGGCTTGGTTTGACTTCGACTTTGGCCCCGCCATTTCCCTCAAGATCCGGCAAATCCGCTACACCTGGCGTGGTGGCGATCCGGTGGTGGTCGATTTGGATTTAAAAGAGCCCGTTTGGATGGTGCGGCGGGATATTTTCGACCACTACTTGATTCAGCAGGCGCAAAAGCAAGGGGCTGCGCTCCAGGCAGAATGCCCTGTCTCTGGCCTCGAGTGGCAAAGCGACCGCTGGCAAGTGATGACAACCGCCGGCCCGGTCTGGGGTCGGTACGTGATCGGGGCCGATGGGGCAAAAGGCTCAATGGCCAAGTGGCTGGGCTTTCAGGAACGCCGCCGTCGCTTGGCTGCCGCCTTGGAAGCAGAAGTGCCTCTCCTGCAGCCGCAAACTGCAGCCGCCCATTTTGACTTCGGTGCCGTGAGCAATGGCTACATTTGGAACTTCCCCAAGGCTGATGGCTACTCGATTGGAGCCGGCACCTTTCGGGGTGGAGAAAAACAAAACCTGCGGGAAATTGCCGCCCAATATGCCCAAAGCTTTGGCGTAGACTTGAAGTCGGTCAAGCCGTTTGGCCATCCCATCTGCCTCTGGGACGAAGATCAACCGCTTCACACCCAAAATGCCCTCTTGGTGGGAGATGCCGCCTGCGTTATCGATCCGTTTACCGCCGAAGGGATCCGCCCTTCCCTTCTCACCGGCATGTTGGCGGCCCAGGCCATCGATCAAGCCCTGGGTGGGGATACAGAAGCTCTGGAGAACTACTCCGCCCGCGTCCAGCAGGAATGGGGCTCCGAGATGCGTTGGGCCAAGCGGATTGCGGCGTTGTTCTATCGCTTTCCGGGCGTGGGCTATAGGGTGGGCGTTAAGCAACCGGGAGCCACTCGGCGCATGGGCCAGATCCTGGCCGGTGAACTGCGCTACAGCGATGTAGCCAGCTCGGCCATTCGCAAGTTAAGCGGCGGCTTGCTCGCCTAGGCCCGGCACCGACAGACTCGAACAGGATCGTCGAAGCGCTTGCCGATCACCAGGCAGTTGCGACCATCGGCCTGGCGGGTGTAGCTCAAGTGGGTAGAGAGAGCTTTCATCAGCAAAATACCCCGTCCCCCCTCGGATTCAAGATTGGCGTTGGGCGATGTGGGATCCGACACGTTCCGGGCAAATCCCTCCAGATCAAACTCCTGACCCCGATCCCAGATGCGCAACTCCAACCCCTGCGGCATCAGCAGCAGCTCAATGTCGATGGGCGTACTTTCCGGCAGAGCGCGGTGGGCGTGGCGAACGGCGTTGGTAAACCCCTCTGCCAAGGCCAACTGACATTCCGCCCAAATGGGATCCGGGATGCCGGCATTGCGAAAGGCTTCAAACCACGTCAACACCTCCCCGAGAGCATCCAGGGTTGTGTCAACCCTCAGCGCAAATGTCTGCCTCTCGCCCGAAGGGATCCCTGCTGCGTTCAAAACCGAACCCCAACGATAAGGATTTAACCTGCACCCATCAATCCTGGCCGGATTGACCCTACCAGATTCTAGACCAGAGCCCTGCTGGGACGTGTCATCCCCCATTTGGGGGGGTAGCTAGGGAGCGATGACCAAATCCACGCGGCGGTTCCGCTGCCGTCCGGCTTCTGTGTCGTTATCGGCCACCGGCAAGGTGGGGCCAAAGCCAGAGGTTGTCCAACTGATGGGATGGCCTTCCGGCAACAGTTTTATCAAATAGTCCTTAACCGCATTGGCGCGGCGCAGGGAAAGAGCCAAGTTGTAGTTTAAGGGCCCGATGTTATCGGTGTGGCCGTTGACTTGAACGCGAGCGCCGGGCATGGCCTCCAAGGATTTTGCCACCTGGGCCAACAGCGCCGCTGCTTCAGGTCGAATCTCGGCTTTGTCAAAATCGAACAGCAAATCGCCCGGCAGGCTGATGGTTTGGGTTCCCACCTGAAAAGAGGTCGGCGTTTTGGTCGGGGCTGGGGTGCTTTCTTCTCCTGGGACGATCTCGGCAGCAGTGGAAGATTCCCTGATAGGCTCAGGGCCTGTTTGAGAACGCAGCCGTTGCAGCCGCGACTCCAATTCCTCAATTCTGATCAAGAGCTGGATCACCTGCTGGCGGATTTCCCGGATCTCCCCTTCCAGATCCGTGGGGCTCTCGTGATTTTCCTCTGGATCTGCATTTGGATCTGCATTGGCTGTTGGGCTTGCCACCGGAAGATTGGTCTGGGGTGGAGCCAAGGTGGGCAGGATCGGTGGTGTGGGAGAAACGGGTTGAGTGGGAGAGATGTTGGTCTCCGGCTGGGGCTGAGGCTGAGCCTGCTGGGGAAGCACCATCCCAACCCAGATCCCGCTGCTGACCAAGAGGATCCCACTCAGGAAATGGAGAGCAACTGTTGAGCGTTGGGAGGAACGAGGCATCGCTGGCAAACCTTCGGCTGGGTGGGCGCAGGTAAGGAGCGGGAACTCCTCTCAACTCAACCCTTAAAACCAATCCTAACCGGCGACCCAATCTCGCCAAGGGGATTCTCGGTCGGTCAAGCTGCCACTTTCCGCCATCTGCTGCCAGAGGCTAATCAAAACTGATGCGACCTCGATAACGTCCTATGAGGGTTAAGCCGTTGATGGGATCCGCCAAATCCGCCACAAAGGGGGGAAAGCGGGGGTTGTCGCTGATCACCTTCACCTGGGATCCGGGCAGGCGCTGCAGTCGTTTGACCAACAGATCCCCATCCATCTGAAAGACGTAAATGCCTTCACAGCTTAGATCCCCGCCCTCTTGCCGTTCCACAAAGATCCAGTCGCCATCCTCCAACGTGGGAGACATGCTATCCCCCTGCACCCGAATCAGACTTAGATCGGCAGGGTTTCCCTTCAAGTGCGTCCGCAGCCAGTTTCGCTCAAAAGCAATCACCGATTCGATCGATTCTTCCCGCACCAACGCCCCCGCTCCGGCAGAGGCGGCCACATCGACAAAAGGCACATACACATACTCTGCTTTCGAGTCGGGATGCAACTGCGGGGATCCCTCCCCTGTAATCAGCCAATTGAGGTTGACCTGGCCCACTTGGGCAATTTTCACGGCCTTATCAATGCCGGGCACGGATCCCTTCAGGTAGCTGCGCAAGGCAGTATCGCTAATTCCGGCCCGTCGCCCAAACGCATAAACGGCTTCATCGCCGATCACCTGTCGTAAGCGGTCTGCAAAAGAAGAACCAGAGGAGATGGACATCGGCTTAACGCTACAGGTTGTGTATAGGCAGATTTTTCACCACTATATCTTGACAAGTCAACAACTGGTGAAGGGCCAACGGCAGCCAGCCAACTTGGGAGTCATCTCCAAGCTGAGCGGCTCAAACGGCAGAATGGGACTCGCGCTTAATGTTGCTGGTAGGCTGGCCGTGGAATCCTACTGGCGCTACCGTGGTTTTGAGTTGTGCTCACAGCGGGCAAGAACCGAGTCGGCATGGCTCACCCTCACAAAAGGCGCACGTGGGATCTTCCCAAGTGCTGCTGAGATGATTGGCATTGGGTAGCCAAAAAGTTCGGTTCTCATATTGCCTCTAGGTCTCCTTCAAGCTGCTCTACCTCAATCCCCATGACTTCCTCTGACTTTAAGCGCTGGCTGGATAACTTCCTGATTGCTGTTGTCTTTCTGGTGTTCGCCGGGTTTGTCTGGTTTGTCTTTTCCGTAACGGGAGCTTTTGTCGGGATCCCACTGGGGTACAAGCTTTGGATGCGGCTCTGGCTGCCTTTGTTTCAGCCAGCTTTGGGGATCCTGATAGCCGGGGCGGTGGTGAGCGGAGTATGGGGTTGGCTGGAGAAACGCCGCTCCCAATAATCGTGATCATCACCAGAACTGAAGATCCGGTGGCGCAGGGGAGCCACAGACTGGCTCTATACTGGAAACGTATCTAAATGTTGAGCAACTGAGGCGGTCTGGCGTCGTGTTTGTTCTGTCCGGCTACGAGTATTTGCTGGTTTTCCTGATCCTCTGCTCTCTGCTGCCGGTTTTGGCTCTGGGGGCTTCTGCACTCTTGGCGCCAAAGCGGCGGGGATCCCTGCGGCGCAGCACTTACGAGTCGGGCATGGAGCCGTTTGGGCAAGCCTGGATCCAGTTCAACATTCGCTACTACATGTTCGCGCTGGTCTTCGTCATTTTCGATGTAGAGACTGTGTTCCTCTATCCCTGGGCAGTGGCGTTCCACCGCTTGGGGCTGTTGGCCTTTGTGGAGGCCCTGATTTTCATCGCCATCCTTGTGGTGGGTCTTGTGTACGCCTGGAGAAAAGGAGCATTGGAATGGTCATGACGTCTGAGAAATCGCAAGTCTTGTTTCCGGGGGCTGCCCCCCAGGTGACTACCGACCTCTCCAACAACGTCGTTCTGACGACGGTGAACGACCTGTACAACTGGGCTAAGATGTCCAGCCTCTGGCCGCTGCTCTACGGCACCGCCTGCTGCTTCATCGAGTTTGCTGCCATGCTGGGATCCCGCTTTGACTTCGACCGGTTTGGCCTGTTGCCTCGTTCTTCGCCACGCACCGCTGATTTGATCATCACGGCGGGCACGGTCACCATGAAGATGGCTCCGGCGTTGGTCAAGCTCTACCAGCAAATGGCTGAGCCGAAGTACGTGATTGCCATGGGGGCTTGCACCATCAGCGGTGGCATGTTCAGCTCCGATTCCTACACGGCAGTGCGGGGGGTGGACAAGCTGATCCCGGTGGATGTGTACATTCCTGGCTGCCCCCCTCGTCCAGAGGCGATCATGGATGCCATTGTCAAGCTGCGCAAGAAGATCGCTGCAGAAGACATGCGGGAGCGGGGCCGTCTGCAACAAACCCACCGCTACTACACGGTCAAGCATAACCTTAAGCCTGTGCCGGAGATCATCACCGGCAAGTATCTGGAGAGCGAGACCCGCCAAGCTCCTCCGCCGGAACTGGCTGCTGCCATCGGCCTGCCGGTGCCCCCGGCTTTGCAAACTGCCGACTTTAAGCAGGCGGAACAGCAGCTCAAAGCCTTGCGAGGAGGGATGTGAGATGGCAGAGGAAAATGCCCGAGAAAAGCAAGCGCCGCCAGCGGTAGGCGAGCAGTCGGAACCCTTGGTGACGTTGGAGCGGGGCCCGGTTTCCCAGTTTCTGGCCGACAACGGCTTCGAGCACCAGTATTTGGGGAGAGACGCAGCGGGGGTAGAGCTGTTGGAGGTGGAGCGGGACTTTCTTCTGCCCCTGTGTACCGCCCTCTATGCCTACGGCTTTAACTACCTGGAGTGCCAGTGCGGGTATGACCTGGGGGCAGGGCAGCCACTGGTCAGCCTTTACCACCTGATCCAGCTGTCAGACGGGGCGGATCGCCCTCGGGAGGTGCGGCTCCAGGTAAAGTTGCCTCGCCACGATCCACGGCTGCCTTCCGTATACTGGATTTGGAAGTCGGCGGATTGGCAGGAACGGGAAACCTACGACATGTACGGCATTGTTTTCGAGGGACACCCGAACCTGAAGCGGATTTTAATGCCGGAAGACTGGATAGGTTGGCCCCTGCGCAAGGACTACATCACGCCTGACTTCTATGAGCTGCAGGATGCCTACTGATTGGGGATCCCTGACCTGGTGAGCAGCGTTGAACAGGATGGGTTGAGATGTGGCCTTTTTTGCTCTTGGCAATCTACGCAGGAGGAGTTTGGTACTCGGCCCGCAAGGCGGATCGCATCTATTCGGGCTCCGGGAAGTGGGTGGTATCGGCCCTCTGGCCTGTGTTGTTGGTCTCGAACCGTCAGTTTCGCCAAAATTGGCGTCGTCCCCTGAACAAGTAAGTTTGAGTTGAGTAAGTCTGGATCCCTGGAATCCTCACCTGTGATCGCTCCTGAGCAACACCTACGCGACCCGAGTCTTTCTCTATCGACACCTCAGGCCACGCAGAAGTTGCGGGAGTTGATTGTCAGCCGCATTCGCGCTCAGGGACCGGTGACCTTTGCCCAGTTTATGGAGTGGGCTCTCTACGAGCCAGGGTTGGGCTATTACGAGCAGGGATCCCCGATTGGCCCCGACTACCTCACCTCTCCCCACCTGGCGGCGGACTTTGCCCAACTGTTGGCAGAGCAGATCCTTCAGTTCTGGCACATTTTGGGATCCCCCTCTGCCTTCACGGTCATCGAGATGGGGGCAGGCAGCGGTCGCTTGGCCCAGGATTGGCTGACCTACGTGCGCTCTGCTAACCCCCCTTTTTGGCAGGCACTGGAATATGGGATCCTGGAGCGTTCTGCCCATCTGCGGCAGCTCCAGCAGGAGCGGTTGGCCCCTTTTGGGGAGAAGGTGCGCTGGTTGGATTGGGACGGGATCCCGGATAACTCAGTTACAGGCTGCTTTTTCTCCAATGAGCTGGTGGATGCTTTTCCGGTGCATCGGGTGCAGGTACAGGATGGGGCTTTGCGGGAAATCTATGTCGATTGCAGCGAGGCTGCAGAAGCCGACTTCCGGGAAGTGCTGGGGGATCTGTCCACCCCTGAGCTAAGAGAGTACTTCGCCCGTCTGGGGATCCCTGTAGAAACCTATCCGTCGGGCTACCAAACCGAGGTGAACCTAAAAGCCTTGGAGTGGCTGCAGCTCCTGGCCCGTAAGCTGCGGCGAGGCTACGTGCTCACCATCGATTATGGCCACACCGCCCAGCGCTACTACAGCCCCCACCGCGCCCAAGGTACGCTCCTGGCCTATCGACAGCACGGCAGCTACACGGATCCCTATGTTCGGGTGGGATCCCAGGATCTCACCGCTCATGTGGACTTTACCACCCTAGAGCAGGTGGGAGAATCTCTGGGGCTAAAATGTCTGGGGTTCACCCGGCAAAGCAGCTTTTTGGTCAACCTGGGATTGACCGAGCGGCTGGCCGCCCTTAGCCAAATGGGGAACCCGGTTGATGGCGAAGCTGTGGATGTGGGCCAGGTTTTGCGGCGGCGACATGCTCTTCACGCGCTGCTGGATCCCATGGGGTTGGGGGGCTTTGGGGTATTGGTGCAGGCCAAGGGCTTGATCCCCTCAGAACACGCTCACCCTCTGCGGGGCTTTGGCGAGCCAGAGCTGTGAACCGTTTCGGTGCTATTGGGATGGGATGTCTGCCCCTACCGGCTACCGTTGCCTTCCATCGATGCCAGTTCTGCCATTGCTCTGGCGCTATCTTCCAGGTTGTCGATTCGCTCCTCGAGGGTTGCAAAGACTTCGTCATATTTGTCGGCCCATGCGACGCCGGCGGCAGTTTTGGTCATGCGGGCCGAGCCAAGAGATACGTCTGAAGATCCTTTCGCGGGCATAGGTGACCGTTTAATGGAGTTACTAGAGCCTGTTGACCGACAAGCCTGGGTTAAGCGGGCAATATCCTGCTTCAGGAGATTCTGTTTTGATTGGAGTTGTTCTACCTTGGCTATGCCCTCCTTAAGGGACTGAATGAGTTTCTGTTTCTTGGCTTGTAAATCTCCAATCGAGGCTTTCAGACTTTGCTCTTCTGCGCGTAACTGAGAAAGCCGTTCTTTTTGAGATTGGATCTGGGTCTCTATCTCCTCAAAATGGAGCTGAGCAGTTTGAGCTTGCGAATGAGCATTCTCATGAGTTTTGGCAGCAGCTTTTCCATTCTGCTGGACTTTTGCCCAATCTTCAAGGGCAGCACGCAGACTGGCCAACTCGTTTTGCAATTGCTGTAGGTCTGAAGGAGTGATTTCGTTTTGCTTCTGCTGATTTTTGAGGTGCTCTAGAAGCTGGATTTTGGCTTTGGCCTCGCTCCCAGATAGAGCAGAAGCCACATAGCCCGTCATCCCCGTGGCCAAACCTGCTGCTCCTGCCTGCCACAGGGATCCTCCCGCCCCAAGGCCGCCAATAGCCACCGTAACTCCAGCCAACGCGGGAAAGGCAGTTATCCAAAGCTGGCGGCAGGAGAAAGGCAACATCATCGACCCCAGGGTGGAAGAGGAGATTGTCTTGAAGATTGTTTTGACCATAGGTAATGTTTGGGTAGGTTTTCTCTCACTCACAACTCCTCTTTTTTTAAGGAGAAAGGGGAGCTAGAACCAACACAAAGAACAAAGAACGCCTTAGAGACAATTTTACTGCACTATTTCACTGCACTTCATCACTGCACTTCAAGATGACTCTGGTGTACTGCTGAGGTTACAGTTCTTTACGCCATCCCTCCAGTATGGCCACAACTACAAGTCAATCGCCACTCTAAACCTGCAAGAGTCACTTCAGGGTATGCTAGCCTCAGGCTCATCCTGACCGGCTTTCTTGGCAGCGACGCCCAAGGACATCTGCTTTGACATGCTCGATAGGACCCCGTCCCGCTGCCGCAGTGGATCCCAGGGCTTGGAGCCTTGAGGAGAAAGTGGGGCAACTGTTTCTGGTTTATTTTGAGGGAGCTGAGTTTTCCTCCGCTCTCGAGGAGATGATCCGGGACTACCACGTGGGCGGGCTGATCTTCTATTCGATTGCCGGCAACATTCAAACGTTGCCTCAGGTGGCCCAGCTCATTGCCGCGGCTCAGGCACAAGCCCTTGTCCCCCTGTGGATAGCCATTGATCAAGAGGGGGGGCCGGTGGTGCGCCTTACCGAGGGGGTGACGGTGTTCCCCAGCGCCATGGCAGTGGCAGCAGCGGGATCCCTGGCAAAGGCGGAAGCTATGGCCCGTGCGGTGGGAACGGAGCTGAAAAGTTTGGGGTTTAACCTCAACTTCGCCCCTGTTGTGGACGTGAACAGCAACCCCCACAACCCCATCATCGGCATCCGAGCCTTTGGGTCAGACCCGAAACAGGTGACAGATTACGGCCTCGCCCTGTGGCGCGGCTATCGGCAAGCCGGGATCCTCTGTACGCCCAAACATTTTCCCGGCCATGGGGACACCGATATGGATTCCCACCTGGGGTTGCCGCGGGTGGATCGCCCTCTGGAGGCGCTACAGACCACGGAATTGCGCCCGTTTCAGGCTTTGATCCGGGCAGGGGCAGAGGCGATGATGACGGCGCATGTGGTGATGCCGGCTCTGGGATCCGTGCGACCGGCAACGCTGGCCCCTGAGGTGGTGTCCGGCTGGCTGCGGCAGAGGCTGGGTTTCCAGGGTCTCGTCCTGACAGATTCCCTGACCATGGGGGCCATTGCCCGCACCTACGGCATTCCCGAAGCGGCAGAACTGGCCTTTAGGGCAGGGGCCGATGTGCTGCTGTTTGGGGCAGATCCCGGCTTTAGCCCGGCCATCCAAAAAGAAGCCTATGCCCATCTGCTGCGGGAGTTCCGTGCCGGTCGTTTGTCGGTTGAGCAGTTGGATCGGTCAGTGGAGCGAATTTTGACCTTGAAGCGGCGCTACGGATTGGGATCCCCCTGCCCCCCTTTCCCCCCTGCCAGCTTGGAAAACCACCGGGCACTGGCCCGCCAAATCGCCCAAGACAGCATCACCCTAGTACGGGGATCCCTGCCTCCCTTGGCCCCTGACCCGCTGCTTATCACCCCTGTACCTTTGTTGGGGGAGCTGCTGCAAAAAGCCTGTCCCGCTGCCCAAGTGTTCTCCATCCCTCTGGATCCCACCCCCGAACAGCAGCGGATTGCCCAAGAAGGGGCTCAAAGGGCTGCGCAGGTGCTGGTGGGATCCCTGGAGACGTGGCGGCATCCGGCGCAGAGGTTGCTGCTGGGATCCCTTCCGCCGGAAAAGGTGATTGGGTTGGCCTTGGGATCCCCCTACGACGCCTTTGCCCTGCCCCAGATCCCGGTCTATTTGGCCTGCTACGGCACTACCCCCGTCTCTCTACAGGCGTTGCTGCAGGTGTTGTTGGGACAGATCCCGGCCCAGGGTCGCTTGCCGGTTGGATCCCACCCGGAGGGATCCCGGTCGCGTTAGCGGGACAGAGCTCTTTCCCGTTAAAAACAGATCCACTAACTGCTGAGGCTGCTGACAGTGCGCCGCGCCAGGGCCGGCACCGTTCGCTTCACCAAGCCCGTCAGAACATTTCCGGGGCCGATTTCCCACACCTCTTGGATGCCGTCGGCAGCCATGTGCAGCACCGTCTCTCGCCAGCGGACAGGGGCAGTCATCTGGGCCAGCAGCGCCTGCTTAAGGGCTTGCGGATCCCGGCTGGCGGTGGCAGTGCAGTTGCTGTAGACGGGCACTCGCGGCGGCTGAAAGTCAACAGCGCGCAAGGTGTGGGCAAACTCCTCGGCAGCAGCCTGCATAAAGGGCGAGTGAAAGGCGCCACTTACCTTGAGGGGAACGGTGCGCTTGGCCTGCAACTGCTCACAGACGGCTTGCACCCCCTCCACTGAGCCGCTGATCACCACCTGATCCGGGCTGTTGTCGTTGGCAAGGGTGACATCGGGGATCATCTGGCACAGATGCTCTAGCTTGTCGCGGTCAAACCCCATCACCGCTGCCATGTGGCCTGGAGGATCCCCTGCAGCTTCCATCAGTTGGCCCCGCAGCGCCACCAGCCGCAGGCCGGTCTCGAAATCAAACACGCCGGCAGCATAGAGGGCGCTGTATTCGCCCAGACTGTGGCCGGCAGTGCAGGCAGGAGCCTGACCCTGGGCGTAGAGATAGTCTGTCAACAGGGCCGATACGGTGAACAAAGCCGGTTGTGTGTAGCCGGTCTGGTGGATCTGGTCTTCCGATAAATCTAGGGGATCCCATCCCAACATCTCACGGGCCAAAGCCAACTTCTGGGCTGCTCCCTGCCAGTTCCGCAAGTCCCTTCCCATGCCCACCGCTTGGGATCCCTGGCCGGGATAGATCCAGGCAACGGTCATCAATTCACTTCCCCCAACGAAACACAATCGCCCCCCAGGTGAGGCCGGCACCAAAGCCTGCCATTACCCCCAGATCGCCGGCGCCAAAGCGTCCCTGCTCGATCCAAGTGGCCAAGGCAATCGGCACCGAAGCGCCCGAGGTGTTGCCGTAATACTCTAGGACGCTGGCCACCCGCTGCGGATCCAGCTGCAGGCGCTTGGCTACCGCATCGAGAATGCGCTGGTTGGCCTGATGAATAAAATACCCCTGCACCGCCTCCGCCGGGATCCCGGCCCGGAAGAGAGCCTTCTCGATAACCTCCGGCACCGCCTGGACGGCGAACTTGTAGACCTCGCGGCCATTCATGGCGATGGGGCAGCAGCGGTATTGCCCCACCTGCAGGGATCCCACCAGGGGCTTGGCCTCTGTAGCCATGGACAAGCTGAGTAGCTCGCTGCCACTGCCATCGCTGCGCAGCTCAATGCTGAGGATCCCGCCGGTTTCCCCCGCCTCCAGAACCACTGCCCCAGCCCCATCTCCAAACAAGACACAGGTGGTGCGATCCGCCCAGTCCACCGTGCGGGAGAGCACATCCGCCGCCACCACCAAGGCCCGCCGGTACAGCCCGGTTTGCAAAAACTGCGCTGCCGTGGCCACTGCAAAGACAAAGCCCGTGCAGGCTGCCGTCAGATCAAAGGCCACCGCCCGCGTTGCTCCCAGAGCTGCCTGCACCTGAGGGGCCGAGCCAAACCGATCGACGCCGGTGGAAGTGGCCAGCAGGATCAAATCCAGATCTTGTGGCGGGATCCCAGCCCGATCCAGAGCAGCCTTCGCCGCTTGAGCCGCCAAGTCCACCAAACTCAGATGGGGGGGGAGAATGCGTCGTTGGCGGATACCGGTGCGGGGCCAAATCCATTCGTCAGAAGTTGCAACGATCTGGCTGAGGTCGTCGTTGCTCAAGCAGGGATCCGGCAGGGCAGCCCCCACCCCCACCAGCCGCACGGTCGGGAGGCCATTGCTGGGCATGGACACTACCCTTCCACGCAATCCAAGGGCCGCAGAGGCAGCACCTCTGATCGCGACAGCGGGACGGAGTCAGAGGCGGACTGTTCGCGACAGCGGGACGGAGTCCTTAAAGGCCGTTCAGAGCTGGGATTAGACTCGCGAGGATCGGCCATCTCCGCCTGCAGTCGCTGCAGGATTTTTTGCTCCGCCGCTTCTTTGGCCAAACGAATGGCATGGTAAACCATCGCCGCCTTGGAGCTGCCGTGGGTAATCACGCAGATGCCGTTGACTCCGAGCAGCAAAGCGCCGCCATACTCCACGTAGTCCATCCGCCGCTTCACCTGTTTTAGGTTGGGTCGGAGCAGCCAGCAGCCCAACTTGCCGCGCCAACCGCGGGGCAGCTCCTCCCGCAGCACCTGGGTGATCACCTGTCCGACGCTCTCGGCAAACTTGAGGAGGGCATTGCCCACAAAGCCGTCGCACACCACCACATCAAACTCCCCGGTCAGCACATCCCGCCCCTCGGCATTGCCGGCAAAATGGATCCCTGGCAATTGGGCCAGGCGCTGGTGGGTGGCCAGAGCCAAATCGTTTCCCTTGTTGGGCTCCTCGCCGATGTTGAGCAGGCCCACCCGCGGACGCTCGACCCCCAGTACACACTGGCAGTAGAGGGATCCCATACGGGCAAACTGCTCCAAAAAGCGGGGCCGGCAATCTACATTGGCTCCCACATCCAAAAGCAACACCGGCTTGCCTCTTAAAGTGGGCAGAAGAGCACCAATGGCCGGGCGATCGATCCCTGCCAGCCGGCCCAAATGAAGGTAGGCCGCAGCCATCGCTGCTCCGGTATTCCCGGCGGCCACCACAGCATCGGCTTGGTTGGAGCGCACCTGTTGCATTGAGACGTTGATGGAGGCTTTGGGCTTTTTGCGTACCATCAACGGCTCTTCCGCCATGCCCACATCGTCCTCGGCAGGCACGATGGTGATCCCAGCAGGCAAGGGCTGAGGCAAAAAGGGCTTGAGGGACTCTGGACGACCGACCAGCGCAATCCCGACCCGCAGATGCCGATGGGCCAGCAAGGCGCCCTTGATGATCTCTTCGGGAGCGTAGTCGCCCCCCATCGCATCAACCGCAATTCGCACAAGCTGACCTCACACTGGAATATCCTCGGCAACTGCAAGTCAAGCGTCAGGGAAAGCGCAGCGACCTCTGCAGTCCCCCTGCCGGAAAATTGGGAGCCTTAATGGCTGCAGGATGCTACCGAATTGTACCAAAAAACTGGATCTAAAGCCCCGCCCTACCGCTACGCAGTTCCTCGTAAGTGCTGTCGTAGAACCAGAAACCAGAATCCTTGCCCTCTAGAGCGGGGGGTATGTCAACAGATTTGTTTTCCTCAATCAAGGCCGTAGGTTCCGCACCGAGCCCGAAGGGATCCGTTTGCGCTGCTTCTTCCCCACCCTGCATAGGAAACGTGGACTTCCTCACGCCTGCGCGAGGGTAGCCAAGAGAGAGTGTACCTGCTGGACGTGGTCGCGTGCGGTGGAGTTTCTGGCCTGGTGTTGGCCCAGCTCCGTCTCCAACTGCGCCAATTCTCCTGCCAACGCTGCCCACCGATCCCGCTCTGGATAGAGGGTGGCCTGCAGGTGATTGAGGCGACCCCAGGTTTCTGCCATGGCCTGGGCGCGGGCCCGCAGGGATCCCTCCTCTTGCTCCAGGTGTTGCCACTGCTGCTCCAACTCTTGCCGTTGGCGGGCAAGCTGCTCTTGTTGAGAAGGTAAAGAAGAATCCAATTGTTGGATGAGGCTTTGCAAGCGACCTTTTTCTTGAAGGAGATCCTGTTTTTGGCTGCCGATCTGATCCAGAATCGGGCCAATATCGACCAAGGTAGGGGCGGCAGCGGCCTGCCCTTGAAGCTGGCTGAGGCGGGCCTCTTGGCGGGTCAACTCTTCGTATTCCCGCTGTAGGTTTTTCTCCTGAGGCAGCAGAGCTTCTTCGAGGGCGCTGCAAGCAGACTGAGCGTAGTCAATATCCATTTCGATATCGAACCGCTCTTCGGGAGAGGCAGTGGCCAAACGCTCTTGCAGCTCCCGTAGGGCTTGGCGATTTTGCTCCAGCTCGGCCCGCTGCTGGCTAACTTGGGCCGCCCGCTGCTCGTAATCCCGGCGCAGTTGGCTGACCAAAGCCGCCAGCTCCTCGACCGAGATCGCCGGCTCCCCAGCCCTGCCGTTGCTGCTGCCATCGACGATAAAGTCATATTCCTGCACCAGACGAGAGGCTTTCTGGTATAGGCTCTCTTGAGATTGCAGCTGCTGGAGAATCCTCTGCAGGTGCTCTTGATGGGCTCGCAGGGATCCCTGCCGAGTTTGCCATTCTGCTTGGCTGTGCTCCAGGGATTGTCGGGATCCCCACCAAGCGGCGCGGCGTTCTTGCCAAGCGCGGTAGTCCCGATCCAGCTCGTCTTGCCGGATCTGGGCCTGCTGACGTTCTGCTTCCAGTTGGGCAATCTGTTGATTCAAGTGCTCCTGCTGCTGCTGAATGTGGCTTTTCAAGCTCTGCAGAAGCGCCAAGGGATCCCCAGCCGGATGTAGAGTCTCCTGGAGCTGCTGCACCAAAGCCTGTAGCTGCGCTGCTTCTGCTTCCCCCAATCGGCTGGAGCGAGCTTCTTGCAATTGAGCTTCCAACTCTTGCCGCTGTCGATTCAGAGCTTCCCGCTGTTCTCCGATCAGCCGCTGTTGTTCGGCCAAGTAAGCTTGCTGGGCTGCCAGCTCCTCTTTGAGGCTGTCCAGGAGTTTGCGATCTTCCTCTACGGCTTTGTATTGCTCGTACAGCCGCTGCACCTCTTCTTCTTGGGCTGCCAGATCCATCTCGCGGCGTTTAAGCTCATGGGCCTGAAAGGTGAGGGACTGTTTCCAAACCTCGATCTCCTCTTCCTGGCTGCGGGCTTTGAGCTGAAGTTGGCTGAAGTTTTGCAGGTAAGTCACCAGTTGGCGAGCAGCTTCGCTGATGCGGGCGACCTGACGGCTGCCGGAGATTTCCGCCAGCACCAGCGACCCATCCTTGAAACGCCCGGCCTCCTGGGCAATGCGGCCTTCCAGGGTAATCGATTCTTCGTTCACGGCCACCCAGGTATTGTCCTGCTGCTGCTTGGCCAGCAATTGTAGAGACGACTTAGCAAACCCAATCGGCTTGGATAGCTCTGCCAGGTACAGCACGCCTGAACTCCTTCAAAACAGCATGGACAACGCCAATCCCAAACCCTAACCCCACCGAGCCCTCGCCCCTGGCTGGGGAACAATGAACGGCTGCCGGAGTAGGGCTCCCCAAGGCGCAAAAGATGGCATCAGACTCTATACCTTACCGCTCTAGACTCAACCATAGGCTAAAAAAAGCACCTTCGCCAGATGAGTTTTGGGGATGTCCGGGGTAGCTATTCAAACCGGTGGCGGAGCACTAAGGTAGTCTAGGGTGTGGTGTAGGGTTCTGCTCAGGGTTTGTATGGAGCTGCAAGGTGAGCCGCTTTCTATTCGTCGGCGTTCTCCTGCCCCGCCGGTGGTCGTAGCCTCTCAGGTGTACCAGACAACAGCGCCGGAAGCCAAGCCGCGCCACATTTTGGAAGAGATCGTCTGGCACAAAGAACAGGAGGTGGAGCGCCAACGGGAGCAGCTTCCCCTGAAGCAATTGCAACGGCAACTGGATCAAGCCCCGCCGGTGCGGGATTTTGTGGCGGCTCTTACCCAGTCTCCTCACCCTGTTTCCTTGATTGCCGAGGTCAAAAAAGCCTCCCCCAGCCGCGGCGTTCTCCGGGATCCCTTTGACCCGGTGGCCATTGCCCAGAGCTATGAGGCCGGTGGGGCCAGTTGTCTCTCGGTGCTGACGGATGAGCGGTTCTTTCAGGGCAGTGGCGAGTATCTGCGGCAGATCCGTCAAGCGGCAGGGATCCCCATCCTGTGCAAGGAGTTCATTCTCTACCCCTACCAAATCCTCTGGGCCCGCGCCTTGGGGGCGGATGCGGTGCTCTTGATTGCCGCCATTCTCTCCGATGCGGATTTGGGCTACTTTCTCAAGCTGATTCGGCAATTGGGCATGGCGGCTCTGCTGGAGGTGCACACCTCCCAAGAGTTGCAGCGGGTGCTGCGTTTGCCCCAACTGCAAGAGTCCAGGGGGCAGGTGCTCATTGGCATCAACAATCGCGATCTGAGAACCTTTACGGTGGACTTGAACACAACGCGCGACCTGTTGGCCGCCCACTCGGATCTCCTCGGCGAGCTGCCCATTGTCAGCGAGTCCGGCATCCATACCCCTGCCGATTTGCAGCAGTTGCGGGCCTGGGGGGTGCGCTCTGTGCTCGTGGGGGAAGCTCTGGTGAGACAGCCGGATCCCGGCCAAGCTGTGCGCCACCTGTTGTCATCTCAGTGAATGAGAACCCTCCATCATATGGATCTCTGTTAAGAACAATGGATCTCTAAGGATTGCTCAGACCGATGAAACGTATTCCTGTGCCGGCTCACATCCACTACGAATTTCTGCTGCGGGTATTGGAGCGGCAAACCTTTCCGGCAGTGGAAGAACAGGATTTCGGCAACCGAGCCCGCACACAAGAGCTGATCAACTCTCTGCGCAAAGCCCTCACCCAACAGGTGCAACTGGAAGAAGACTGGCGACAGCGGGGCTATCAGGTGGACTACCGCTGGAATATGGACGAGCCTCAGACTCCCCCTTGACCTTCCAGTCCACTGTAAGGTTTAGCATCCTTTCAGTGGCATTGGGTTGGGGAGGTTTCCCAAGATGCAGGTTGTTTTGACAGTGCCCAAGCTGGCCTGTGCGGCTTGCGTGGACACCATTGCGCAAGCGGTGCGGCAACTGGATCCCCAGGCGCAGGTGGAAGGGGATCCCAAAACCAAACAGGTGCGGATTACTTCTGGGCGGTCTGTGAGCGATTTGCGGCAGGCCCTCACCCAGGTGGGATATCCCCCGGCCTAGTCAATTTTGGGCCGGGAACGGTCGGGCGTCTGTTTTGAATTTCTGTACAGATGGCTGCCTTCGCCCTGCCCAGGGTGGAGAGTAGCTGTCGTTTCATCAACAAGGTGTTGCCATGTCTGCCCATAAAGGGTCATCGGGTGCACTATCGGCCTCTGCGCCTTCTCCTGAGGGCACTTGGCAGTTGGCCCTGCAAGGGATGAGCTGTGCCTCCTGCGCCCGCAGCATCGAACAGGCCCTCACTCAGGTGCAGGGAGTATCCTCCGGATCCGTGAATTTTGCCAGTGAGCAGGCCACCGTCAAAGGGGATCCCCGGCTGGTGGATCCGCAGGCGTTGATTCGGGCGGTGGAGCGGGTGGGGTATCGGGCGCGCCTCATCCAAGAGGATTGGCAACTGGACGATCCGACAGACCCAGAGCGGATCGCCCAACGGGCCGCAGAACGGGAATTGAAGCTGAAGGTGGCGATGGGGGTGGGCATCAGCACGGTGCTGGTGATCGGATCCCTGCCGATGATGCTGGGAATGGAAATCCCGGGCTTTCCCATGTGGCTGCACAATCCTTGGTTGCAGTTGCTGCTGACGGCTCCGGTGCAGTTTTGGGTGGGCAGGCATTTTTACCGGGGAGCCTGGGCTGCTTGGCAACGGCGTTCAGCGGATATGAACACGCTGGTGGCCTTGGGGACGAGCGCGGCTTTTTTCTATTCTGTTTTCCCAACGGTTTTCCCCGACTATTTTCACCGGCAAGGACTGCACCCGGATGTCTATTATGAGGTGTCGGCGGTGGTCACCACCCTGATTCTGGTGGGCAAGTGGATGGAGCAACGGGCTAAGGGGCAAACCTCCGAAGCCATTCGCAAGCTGATCGGGCTGCAACCGAAAACGGCAAGGGTAATTCGCCATGGGGTGGAGCAGGATATTCCGATTCGGGAAGTGCAGGTGGGGGATCGGATCCGAGTGCGCCCCGGAGAGAAGGTGCCGGTGGATGGGGTCATTCTAGAGGGATCCTCCACCCTCGACGAGTCCATGGTGACCGGCGAGAGCCTGCCTGTACTCAAGTCGGCGGGGGATGAGGTGATTGGGGCAACGCTGAATCAGACGGGCAGCTTTGTGATGGAGGCGCGGCGGGTGGGCAAAGACACGGTTCTGGCCCAGATCGTGCGCTTGGTGCAGGAAGCCCAGGGATCCAAAGCCCCAATTCAACAGGTGGCGGATCGGGTCACCTCCTGGTTTGTGCCGGCGGTGATTGGGGTGGCAGTTCTAACTTTTGTGCTCTGGTGGGTGCTGGCCGATAACCCGACACTGGCCTTGGTGAACACGATTGGGGTGCTGATCATCGCCTGCCCTTGCGCGCTGGGGTTGGCGACCCCCACCTCGATCCTGGTGGCCGTGGGACGAGGGGCGGAATTGGGGATCCTGGTGAAAAGTGCCGACAGCCTGGAATTGGCCCACCACTTGCGCACGGTGGTCTTGGACAAAACTGGCACCCTGACCGAAGGTCGCCCTACCGTCACCGATATTTGGGCTAATGGCTCCTCTCCCCTGACGGTGTTGCGCCTGGCAGCGGCAGTAGAGCGGCACTCGGAACACCCTTTGGCCCAGGCGGTGGTGCAGAAAGCCGAAGCCGAAAAAATTGTGATCCCTCCTGCCTGGCACTTTCAGGCAAGGGTAGGCAGTGGGGCAGAAGCTTGGGTGGAAGATCAGTGGATTCGCATCGGTCGGCTGAGCTGGCTACAGGAGATGGGGATCCCTTGGGATCCCTCTTGGTCAGAGCGGGTTCAGACCTGGGAAAGCCAGGGCAAAACGGTGATCGGCGTAGCGCAATCCCAGAGTCTGGTGGGGCTGTTGGCCATTGCCGATCCGCTCAAACCCACCTCTCCTGAGGCAGTGCAACACCTGCAACAGATGGGCCTAGAGGTGATCCTGCTGACCGGGGATAACCCCACCACGGCCCAAGCGATTGCCCGGCAGGCAGGCATTCAGCGGGTAATTGCCCAAGTCCGCCCCGATCAGAAGGCCGCTTACATTCGCAGCTTCAGACAACCTCGACACCGGGTGGCGATGGTGGGAGATGGCATTAACGATGCTCCGGCTCTGGCAGAAGCGGATGTGGGGATCGCCATCGGTACGGGTACGGATGTGGCGATGGCCGCCAGCGATATAACCCTCATGTCGGGAGATCTGCGGGGAGTCGCCACTGCCATTCAACTCAGCCGGGCCACCCTCAACAACATCCGCCAAAACCTCTTCTTCGCCTTTATCTACAATACGCTGGGGATCCCGATTGCCGCTGGGGCGCTCTATCCCTTTACAGGCTGGTTGCTCAACCCTATGCTGGCGGGGGCAGCCATGGCCCTGAGTTCCGTTTCGGTGGTCGCCAATGCCCTGCGCCTGCGACACTTTCGAGCCCACAGACCGGCAGGCCGGCGTTAGGCCCTCACCCCCAACCCTTCCTTTGAGGATGAGCCTGCTGGACCGCTCATGTCTCGGGGCTATCTTCTGGCAGACAAGAACATCCCCCCCGGGAGCTTGGTGAATGGCAAGAGGCAAGCTAACCTAAAAAGCTCAGGCAGATTGGGGAAAGCGCGGTGCAAATCCGCCACTGTGACGCAACTGTGATGGGATCCCTCCCTCAGCCAGAACACCCACCTGCCGTTGTCCTGTACCCCTTGCGATTCACAAGGAACGGAGTTTTTTGTGTTGAATACCCTCAGTGTTTCCCCTCCCCTTTCGGTTGGGCAGCTTGCTTCTCCTTCATTGCCCCTATTGCTTATCGGCCACGGATCCCGCGACCCTGAAGGGCGGCAAGCCTTTCTGGAGTTGGCCCAAGTCTACCAATCCCTCACTCCCCATCGACCGGTGATCCCTTGTTTTCTGGAGCTGACGGAGCCGAGTATCGCCCAAGGGATCCAGCAGTGTATTGCCCAAGGGTGGCAAGAGATTGTGGTCCTGCCGCTGCTGTTGTTTGGGGCCCGCCACAACAAGTTCGATGTGACGATGGAATTGGATCGCCTGCAGGCCCTCTATCCCCAGTTGCGCATTCATTACGGTGGGCCGTTGGGGATCCGCATCGAGATCCTGCAACTGCTGCGAGACCGATTGGCTGCTCTGATAGCTGCCCAACCGCGGCGGATCCCAGAAGCAGAAACCGTGCTCCTGTTTGTGGGTCGCGGCTCCAGCGATCCCGAGGCCAATGCCGAAGCCTGTAAACTGGCCCGGTTGCTTTGGGAAGGATCTGGGTTTGCCGCTGTGGAAACTTGCTTTATCGGCATTACCCATCCCCGCCTGCCCGTGGGATTGGAGCGGGCCTTGTCCTGGCATCCGCGCCGGGTGATCGTGCTGCCCTACTTCCTGTTTACCGGAGTGCTGGTGAAAAAAATTGAGGCGGCAGTGGAACAACAACGACAACGACAGTCGGAAATCGACTGGCTGATGCTGCCGGAATTGGGCCTTGTGGATACGGTGCTGCACAGCCTGCAGCAACTGGAGCAGGAAGCCCTGCAGGGCCAAACCCCGATGAACTGCCACCTGTGCAAGTTTCGCCTGGCCGTGAGCGCAGAGGTTGGAGCTGGATCCAGCCATCACCACCCTCACGAGCCTCATGACCACCATCACGGGCACGGATCCCATCACCACCCTCATTCTCACCATCACCCTCAGCACGGCCACACCCACGCAGCGGCTGGGGATCCCTGGGCCCAATTAGAGGGCTACCACCAACGGGCATGGCAGGTGCCCTAAGAGGGAAACAGAGGCTGCTGGCGGGATAAACTGAGTGCAGACAGGCCATTTTTGAACCTGGTTTTCCCGCTCTAGCGATTGTGATAACGAAAAGCCAATGACGATGTTTTCCCGCTCCTCTTGGGTCTCGGGTGCCACTGCCGCGGGGAGCGGGATTTTCGTCTTCGCTCTGGTGGTGGGGCTGTTGGATCAGATCCTGCCCACCCTGCCCAAGGTTTCCCTCTCCCTGGCCGGGATCCCTGGGATCCTGGCTGCCGCTGGGGCCTCCTATGGGGCCTGGCGGGTGGTTCAGATGGGTCTGCAATCGGCTTCCTGGAGCGACTTTCGAGAATCGCTGGTGGCGACCCTATCTCCCTTTGATCCTGCCGACCACGGCGGCGAGCCACGACAACCTAAGGGGGATCCTCGCCCTTGGCAGGTGGCTCAGGAGATCCGGCAAACCCAGCTCCGCCATCAAAAGATCCTTGACCGCATCAAGCAGCGGGTGAAAGCCGAAATCCAGACCTGTGAACGCGCCCAAGCCCAACTGCGCAGCGAGCAGCAACGGTCTCGAGTCCTGCAGGCCCAAGCCCAACAGTTACAACAGCATCTGCAAAACCTACAAACATCTTCCCCTTCTCCAAGCTCCGAGTCGACCAAACCCACGCCAGAGCAAGCGCTGCGCCAAAAGCTCCGCCAACTTCAATCCCAGGTCACCACCCTGAAAATAGAATTGGAACGCCAAAGGACCCAACTGCAACACGCAGAAGCAGAGCGGGCTCAACTCCAGCAGCAGCAGCAAAAACTCAAGCGCATCCTGCAGCGCAAAAAATTGGAAAATCGAGAGTTGCGCTCCCAACAGGCAGAATGGGCCCGGCAACTGGAGCAAACTCAACAGGAGCTGCAAACTTTGCGAGAGTCCTACCGCGCCTTGCAAGTTCTACAGGAAATAAGCTCCACCCTAACCCAAAACCCATCTCACGAAAGGGCGGAAACGGAGTCCTCTGGATCCTCCGACTAGCCGACCCGCTTTAGAACAAATACACTCCCCTCGCTGCCCCGACCCAGCCGCAAGTCTTCATCCAAATAGGTGATATCCAGCCAACCCGTTGGCTCGCGGCGGCGGATATCGATTTGAATAGCCGGGATCCGCTCCGGAGCCCGCTCGAGCAAATCGAGAAAACTCTCGATCTCGTAGCTCATCAAAGCTTGGGATCCGAGCACCAATCGCTCGAAAATCACCCTCACCCGGCGCTCAGATTCGGGGTAAAAGCGCGCTGATACAGCCAAGACTCCCCGTGGCATCCAAGCCTCCAGCCAACCGGATCCCTGGATCTCCGCCACGTTGAAGACCCGTCCAGCCTTGGCCCGAATACACTGGTAGATCTCGCCGGTGGTCAAAAAAGGCAACTGTGCCAGCCGCAGCAGAGCTGTGCTCGTGGTAAATAGGGTGAGCCAGTTCCCCTCCAACCCTTCAGGAGCCGATGTTGGCTTGGGGGTGGGGTTGAGCGCTTCTAGGGCGGCAATCTGAGACAGGATCTGGGCTTGCTGCTCAGGGGAGACTTTCCGGCCCCGGTCGGTTGCCTCCAGCAGGTGCAGCAGAGCCGATTTTTGCTGAGCCAGGGCCATGAGCACACTCCAAGGCATCAACCCCATTTTAGAGAACGCCAGATCCGGCTGCCCTCAACCGTCTTCTTCTACGGGTTTCAGATTTAGATCTGCCACCTGCTCATACCCTAGCCCGGCCCGCACCACCAGCGGCTCGGATCCGGTCAAATCGATTACCGTAGAGACCTTGGCCCGACGGGGGGCATCGTCATCCAGCACCAGATCCACCTGTTTTTCCAACTGCCGCATCTCTTCAGCCGCAAAGATCCCACCCTCATCCCAGGGGTCGCTCTCCCACTCCCAGGCTTGCCCAGAACTTAAGTCCAGGGATCCGACGGGATCCCCCCCCAGCTTGGCAGAGGTGGAGACAATTGGATTGCCCAACTCTTCCAGCAAAGCCTGACAAATGGCAGAATCGGGCACGCGGATGCCGGTGGTTTTCCGTTTGGGCTCCATCACCAACTTGGGCACCAGCTTGGTGGCCGGCAACAGAAACGTAAACGGGCCCGGGATCAGCCGCCGCATCAGCCGATAGGCCGAATCGGTTACCTGGGCATAGTGGGCAATGCGTGAGAGAGAAGGGCACAAAAAGGTAAGAGGCTTGTCGTTGGAGAGCTGCTTGATACGGCGTACCCGCTCCACTGCTTGTTTGTGGGTCACATCGCAGCCAATGGCATAGACTGTATCGGTGGGGTAAAGCATCACCGCCCCCTCCCGCAAAGCCGCCGCAATCCGCCGGATGGAACGGGCCTGGGGCTGTTGCGGATGCAGCTTAAAGTACTCGGCCATCGGGCAGATGGGAAGAGGTCAAGACTGGGAGCAGCTACCCCCCAGGGGGTTTTCCACAAGAGGGCGGGGGGTCGGTGGCACCGACGCGGGCGGGGATCCCTGAGATTCGGGCCAGTCCTTCAGTTGTTGCATCAGGGCTTGGATGTGCAGACGGGGCAGATAGGGCCAGTCGCCCGCTTCTTCCAAATCTTGAAGCACCCGATACAGAGCTTGACGGGTATTGGGCAAAGACTCCCGAAAGGCACCTTCCAGGATCGCGCGGTGCAACTCCTCCAGCAGCCGCAGGAGCATCAGCAGCTCCACACACGCTCCCGCCCTCGCCTGAGCCGCCTGTTCAACGGCCAACATAATCTGACGCAAATCCGGTGGCAGATCCTCCGCCGAGATATACATGGCCACTCGTCTCTGGGTTCTGAGAAGGCAGGGGCTTTCCCATTCTAAGATTCTTCTGCCCTAGGACTGGATGGATTTTGCCCCCACAAGATCCAACTCCGCAGACTGTTGGGATCCCCGACCCAGGCACTGCCACACCCGCTGCAAGAGGGCATCCAGCCCCTGCTTGGCAATTGCAGAAATGGCCACTACGGAAGTGCCGGCAGCGGCAGACAGCCTCTGGGTGCGCTCGGCAACCTGCTGGGGATCCAGAACATCGATCTTGTTTAAAACCAGAATTTGCGGTTTGTCGATCAGCCCGTGGCCATAGGCGTGTAGCTCCTGCTGAATGATCTGGTAATCCCTGACGGGATCTGCCGCCGTGCCATCCACCAAATGAATCAGTACCCTGGTGCGCTCCACATGGCGCAAAAACTCGTGGCCCAGCCCCACCCCCAAGTGCGCCCCCTCGATCAGCCCCGGGATATCGGCAAACACCACCCCATCTCCCGATGGATGGGGCACCACTCCCAAATTGGGCTGCAGCGTGGTGAAGGGGTAGTCGGCAATCTTGGGCCGGGCAGAGGAGACCACCGAAATCAGAGTGGACTTGCCCGCATTGGGCAGGCCGACAATGCCCACCTCGGCGATCAACTTCAGCTCCAGGCGCAGGCGCACCCGTTCTCCTGCTTCGCCCTTGGTAAATTGGCGGGGGGCACGATTGTGGTTGCTCAAAAAATGGGCATTGCCCAAGCCGCCTTTGCCCCCACGGGCTACCAGCAATTGATCCCCTTTGCCCACCAGATCGCCCAACAATTCCCCAGTCTCCGCATTGAACACCACAGTACCGCAGGGCACCCGCACCAGCCGATCCGCACCACTGGCCCCGCTGCGATGGTTGGGCCCCCCTTTGGCCCCGTGTTCCGCTTTGATCACCGGTTGAAAGCGAAAATCCAACAGAGTTTGCAGGCCAGGATCTGCCACCAGGATCACTGAGCCGCCCCGCCCTCCATTGCCGCCGGATGGCCCCCCAGCCGGCACATACTTTTCACGGCGGAAGGCAACGATGCCATCTCCGCCATTCCCCCCTTGCACTTCAATTTCGGCTTGGTCGATAAAGTGCAATCGTTCTTCTCCCAAATCTTCTATCTTCCAGCTTGGCAAGATCCCCGGAAAACTTGCCACAAAAGACGCTCCTCTAAGCTACGATGGTATTTCCCAGCCACATCCCCCACAGGTGGGAAAGTGGGAGAGTGAATGCACTCTCATCTGGGATTCTGCTAAACTCAACTGGCCTTCTACCCTTTATCCCGCGCAACTGATCAGTTACTGCACCCCTATGAGTCGATTCACCGCTGCCGATGTAGGTTTTACCACTGAGGACTTTGCCGCCCTCCTGGATAAGTACGACTATCACTTCAGCCCTGGCGAAATTGTGGCGGGTACAGTCTTCTCGGTGGAGCCACGCGGTGCCTTGATCGATATCGGGGCCAAAACGGCTGCCTTTCTGCCACTCCAGGAGATGTCGATTAGCCGCCTGGAAGACCCGCACGAGATGCTGCAGCCCGGAGAAACCCGCGAGTTTTTTATCCTCACCGAAGAAAACGAAGAGGGACAACTCACTCTTTCCATCCGTCGCATCGAGTACATGCGGGCCTGGGAACGGGTACGGCAGCTCCAGAAAGAAGATGCCACCGTTCGCTCAACCATTTTTGCCACCAACCGAGGTGGAGCCCTGGTGCGGATTGAGGGGCTGCGGGGCTTTATCCCCGGATCCCACATCAGCAGCCGCAAGCCAAAAGAAGAGCTGGTGGGCGAAGAGCTGCCCCTGAAGTTTCTGGAGGTGGACGAAGACCGCAACCGCCTGGTGTTGAGCCATCGCCGCGCCTTGGTGGAGCGGAAGATGAACAAGCTGGAAGTGGGCGAGGTGGTGGTCGGCACGGTGCGGGGCATCAAGCCCTATGGTGCCTTTATCGATATTGGCGGCGTCTCCGGCCTGCTGCACATTTCCGAGATCTCCCACGATCATGTCGATACGCCCCACAGCGTCTTCAACGTCAACGACGAAGTGAAGGTGATGATCATCGATCTGGATGCGGAGCGGGGACGGATCTCGCTGTCCACCAAGCAACTGGAGCCCAATCCCGGCGACATGATTCGGGATCCCAAGCTGGTTTACGAGAAGGCCGAGGAGATGGCAGCCAAGTACCGCGAGCAACTGTTGGCCGCTAAGCAAGGACAAGCGGCAGAGGCCCCACCGGAAGTGGTGGAAGAGGAGCTGGAATACGCGGCGGCGGCTGTGGAATGATCACAAACTTTGCGTATTTCTGCCTGCTACAAGGCTTAGCTAGGCCGCCGAGAAGCCCCGCCCTCTCTCGCTTTAGCGGCGCGGAGCGCTTTGCATCAGCATGAGTGCGGGAGTATGTCACGGCATGAGCCTTTGGTTCCATCAGTGTGAGTGGGGAGCTGAGGAGCGATCCATAAGCCCGTGGGGGCGGGGGCAGTCCAAATGTCCGAAGAGACGGGTACTGCTGCTGTGGCGAGGTAGGCTAAAACAGGAAGTGCGGCTGGCGTTCACGTAGTGTTGCCAACCTGCGCCAGTAACAGGAGTCCCCCACTTCTGAGCTTGAGGATCCTGTCAAAGACTGTAGATTTGCCCATCTACGAGCAGATGGGTGATGCCTTTCTTTTGCAGTTGGGTGCGCACAATCTCCAGGATGTAGCCGGGAAACTGGATCACCCGGTAGGGCGGGTAGGTGTTGCTGCCCCGACGGCTCATTTCGGAAAAGCGACGGGCCACCTTGTGGTTGTCGAAAATGGGCAGCGTATTGGCGTTGTCGATCCCTTCGATGGGCAGGGATCCGGAGCCAAAGAATTCCTTAAGGGGGCGGGTGGTCAGTTCTTGGTAGCGGTCAACAACGACGTAGCAGGTTTCCGGCAGGGTGAGCTCTTCCAGGGGCAACACCTGAATTCGATAGCCGGGATCGGTGAGGGGATCCTCTTCTGGCCCATCTTCATCTTCTAAGGGATAGTCAGGGTCGTCCTCATCTTCGTCCTCGTCTTCAAGGTCACGGTCTTCTTCGGTCTCTTCCTCCACATCCTCCAGATCTTCCCGAAGCCCAGCCGCCAACGGCAGTTCTTCTGGGGGCAGTTCTGGCAGAGACTCCGTCCCAGCAGTGTTATCCTCGCCTTCCTCGTTTGCGTTCGGCTCTGCGGGGGGCTCCGGCAAGGGAGATGGAGAAGGCAACTCCGGTTCCAGCGGCAAGATCTGCTGCTCCAAGGCTGGGATCCTGCCAACAGCAACTTTTTCCCCCATGTCTTTGCGGCGGGCAGCCGAGCGTTTGAGATGGATCAACCGCTGATACTCATCGGCAGCGATATTTTCCTTCAACACGCGGGTGATGGTGGTGATGCTCACCTGAAATTGCTCCGCCAATTCGACGGCGGTCGCTGCCGAGCCGCGGTAGGCGCTAACAATTTGCTGTTGTTCTTGCTCTGAAAGTTTGCTGCGAGCCATCCCAGATCACCCAATCCAAAAACCGAAAAAACTGAAGAGGATCCTTAGCCAGCGGCGGTTGCCTCGCACACCCGGCTGAGGCCGGCAGCCAGCTGTTCCGGCTCCAGCCCTTTGCCAATCAACACAATTTTGGACAAGCGGGGCTCATCGGGATCCCAGTCCCGTTCCAGAAAAAGGGTTTGCCGCTGGCCCACCTGATGAAAGATAACCCGCTGCGGCTCATCCACAACCGACAGCACCCCCTTGGCGCGAAAAACGGTCTCGGACAAGTCTTGTAGCCAATCGCGAAAGGCCCCCAAATCCAGCGGCTGCTGCAGTTGAAAGCTCACCGATTGGATCCCGTCCTCCTCCAGGTGATGGCTGGGGTGGGCCTCAGTCCCCGAATCGGGGAGCCTGGGATCCCACAATTCCGGACGAAAGGCATGCACATCCAAGATGCGGGCCAAGGGCACCTGGGCATGGGTGGTGAGCAGGCAAGGGGCATCGGGGTTGTAGCGGCGCAGATCCAGAAGGATCCGCTCTCGTTCGGCTTCGCCGATTAAGTCCACCTTGTTGAGCAACACAATGTCGGCACTGCTGATCTGGTGGGCAGCAGTTTGCGAGCGCCGGAAATTCTGCCAGTATTCGGCCCCATCCACCAACGTCACCACGCCATCCAGGCGCAACTCCTCATGAAAAGTCCTCTGCACAAATAGCTCCGTCACCTGCCTGGGATCCGCTACCCCACTGGTTTCCACCACCAGGTAATCCAACGCCTGGGCACGCTGCAGCAGCTCTCGGGCTGCCTGTTCAAAATCTTCTCGCACCGTGCAACAAAGGCAACCATTGCTGAGCTGCATCAGCCCCTCTTCGGGCAGATTGATCAGCTCTCCATCGATGGAAATTTCGCCAAACTCGTTGAGGATCACTCCAATGCGCAACCCATGCTCCTCCTCCAAGATGCGCTTGAGTAGGGTAGTCTTACCACTGCCCAAAAAGCCCGTCAAGAGGGTAACCGGAAGCTGAGTTTTCATTGCCAATTCGGTCTACAACCAACAAATCCTCTCTAGTTCCCCACAGGCTTTACCAAGAAAACTGGGTTTAAAGCCCCGCCCTTCCAGGGCAGCTTTGTACTACTTTATACGTTTGTTATAGTTATATGTGTTTGTTAGCAGGGGCAGGGTAGTCAACTGCTCTCGCCTACGGCGGCGCGGAGCGCTATAAAAACCCTACAGTCTCGCGACTGGATCCAACCTAAACTAAATAGGTTTTAGTGCTATCGCAGAACCAGGAACCAGAATCCCTTTCCTTCGGGCAGGGGGGATATCAACAGCTTAGCCTTAGACTTACAGTCATTTCGATTCAAACTAGGACACTTTGCCCACACCTAAACCGTTGGTCGCGTCGTCGCGTCAGCGTTGCGAAGCAATATAGGGGGCCAGAAGGCTTTTCTCAGTAGCTCAGGTTCCCCATCTTAACCTGAAACAACCATAATTTTGGATTCCACCCAATGGCAAGTCCAACAGAAGGATCGGCAGCTCAGCAAACGTCGGCGCCACTTCTCTGGGTGAAAGCCTCAACCACTCCCCTTGCCGAATGCAGACTGCTAACCCCGTTCGGATTTTGGGGATCCCTGTAGGCGGAGCAACTCGATGGGTAGGCCATCGGGATCGGCAATGAAGGCCACCTCGTAGATTTGATTGCCGATTTGCTGCTGCTGGGGCGGGAGCAGCAGGGTGAACGGCACTTGCGCCTGCAGATGCTCCAAATAAGCGGCCAAGGATTCCCATGCAGGCTCGATCTCCAAAGCGGGATGGTAGTAGCCCACATAGTGGGGATCCCCAAAGGGATCCGGGGCAGGCCGGGGCTCCGGCACCTGCATCAGCTCTAAGCGCCCCCAGGGACCACGCATCCAGCAGGCCAACGTGATCCCAGCAGTAAAACGTTCTTCTACCGCAAAGCCCAACCCCTCGTAAAAGGCGATGGAGCGGAAGATATCGGCGGTGCGAATGGAAAAATGGTGCAGTTTCATCGTCCTGTAAAGCAGCCAGATGGGGGCAGACCGCTCAGATCAATCGCCGCTGACGGCTGGTCAAGCGCAGACAGACTTGCTACGCTCCAGAAAAGTAGGCTGTCTATCTCAGAGCACCTCTTGCGGTGTACGCTGGCCTGCCGGATCCCCGAAGCGGGAAGCGCGACAACCCAAGCCGATTACTGCCAACATCATCATGTCTAAGCTGGTTATTGTCGAATCTCCCACCAAAGCCCGTACCATCCGTGGATTCTTGCCCGCAGGGTACGAAGTTCAGGCCTCGATGGGACATGTGCGGGATCTCCCCGATTCGGCATCTGAAATTCCAGAAGAATTGAAAGGAGAAGAGTGGAGCCGCCTGGGGGTCAATGTCCACGCCGACTTTGAGCCCCTCTACGTCATCCCCAAAGACAAAAGAAAGGTGGTCAAGGAGCTGAAAGAGGCCCTCAAGAAAGCCGACGAGCTGATCCTGGCCACCGACGAGGATCGCGAAGGGGAAAGCATTAGCTGGCACTTGCAACAGGTGCTGCAACCCAAAGTGCCCACCCGCCGCATGGTGTTCCACGAGATCACCCGCGAGGCCATTCAGGAGGCGCTGCAAAACTGCCGTGAGGTGGACGAGCAACTGGTGCGCGCCCAAGAGACCCGCCGCATCTTGGATCGCTTGGTGGGCTATACCCTGTCGCCGCTGCTGTGGAAAAAAATTGCCCCCAAACTCTCGGCAGGACGGGTGCAATCGGTGGCGGTCAAGCTCTTGGTGGATCGGGAGCGGGAGCGGCGGGCCTTCAAAAAAGCCTCCTACTGGGCTCTGAAGGCAGAGCTGCAGCCGAGCACTGCCTCCCAGGAGCGGCAGGCTGTCTTTTCGGCAGAGCTGGTGAGCCTAGCCGGCAAGCGATTGGCCAGCGGGCAAGACTTCGACCCCAGCACTGGGCGGCTTGTCGCCGGGCGGGATGTAGTGCTGCTGGATCAAGCCCAGGCCGAAGCCCTGCGGGAACGTCTTCTGGGCAAAGCCTGGATTGTCAGCTCTGTGGAAGAACGCCCCTCCACCCGCAAACCTGCCCCTCCCTTCACCACTTCCACCCTGCAGCAGGAGGCCAACCGCAAGCTGCACTGGTCTGCTCAGCAGACGATGCGCATTGCCCAAAAGCTCTACGAAGAGGGCTACATCACCTATATGCGTACCGATTCGGTACACCTGTCGGAGCAGGCCATCCGCGCTGCCCGCGCTTGTGTGGAGTCGATGTACGGCAAGGAGTATCTCAGCCCCGAACCCCGTCAGTACACCACCAAAACCAAAGGGGCGCAAGAAGCCCACGAGGCCATTCGTCCTGCCGGATCGGAGTTTCGTCTGCCCAGCCAAACTCCTCTGTCCGGCCAAGAGCTGGCCCTCTACGACCTGATCTGGAAGCGCACCGTCGCCAGCCAAATGGCCGAGGCGCGGCAAACCCACACCACGGTACTCATCGCTGTGGAGGATGCGGTGTTCCGGGCCAGCGGCAAACGCATCGATTTTCCCGGCTTTTTCCGCGCCTATGTGGAGGGATCCGACGACCCCGATGCTGCCCTAGAGGATCGGGAGGTGCATCTGCCCCTGTTGCGGCAGGGGGATCCCCTCCGCTGCCGGAAGCTGGAACCCGTTGCCCACGAAACCCAGCCCCCGGCCCGATATACGGAAGCGTCCTTGGTCAAGGTGTTGGAAAGTGAGGGTATTGGCCGCCCCAGCACCTACGCCACCATCTTGAATACGATCATGAGCCGTGGCTACGTCAGGTCGATGGGGAATGCCCTCGTGCCCACCTACACAGCTTTTGCAGTCACCGAGCTGCTGGAAAAATACTTTCCCAACCTGGTGAATACCCGCTTCACCGCCGAGATGGAGCAAACGCTGGACGACATCGCTTCTGGACAGGCGGAGTGGTTGCCCTATTTGCGCCATTTCTTCTTGGGCGAGCAGGGTCTTGAGGGACAGGTAAAGGCCCGCGAGTTGGAAATTGACTCCAGCCTGGCCCGCTCCATCCATCTGGAGAACCTGCCCGTCAAGATCGGCATTGGCCCCTATGGCCCCTATGTGGCGGTCGAAACCGAGTCCGGAGAGGTGCGCGCCAACCTGCCGGAGGATATTCCCCCCGCCGATCTGAGCGCAGAACACATCGCGGAGCTGATCCAGCGGAAGCAGGAAGGCCCCAAGCCCATTGCCTTTCACCCGGAAACCCAAGAGCCCATCTACGTGATCCCGCAGGGCCCCTATGGCCCCTATGTGCAGTTGGGGGAAGTTTCTGAGGACAACAAAAAACCCAAGCGCACCTCTCTGCCCAAAGGGCTGAAACCGGATCAGGTTACGCCAGAGATCGCCTTGGGGTTGCTGAGCTTGCCCCGCACCTTGGGGGAACACCCGGAATCGGGGAAAAAAGTGCAGGCCGGTATTGGCCGCTTCGGCCCCTACGTGGTCTGCGATGGCGATTTTCGCTCTCTGCCCGCCGAGGAGGATGTGCTGACCATCAGCCTGGAGCGGGCGCTGGAGTTGTTGGCCCAGCCCAAGAAAGGCCGTGGGCGCGGCTCTGCCAAGCCCTTGCGGGAGCTGGGATCCCATCCTGAGGATGGTGAGCCGGTCAATCTGCACGACGGCCCCTACGGGCTGTATGTCAAACATGGCAAGGTCAATGCCTCTTTGCCCAAAGGGATCCCTGCCGAAGCGGTTACCCTGGAAATGGCCCTGCAGGTGCTGGCTGAAAAAGAAGTCTCTTCTGCAGAGGTCAAGGGGAAAAGCCGCTCGACCGCTTCTGCAGGTAAAGCCCAAGCCAAAGCTGCCTCCAGCAGCCCTACAGCCCAGCCGGCTGGAGATGCTGTGCCGCAGAAGCGGCGTAAAGCACAAACAACTTCCACCGGCGGCGGGATGGCCAAAGAGCCGCAAGCGAATGGGTCAGCCCAGGTTGGATCCCGTCCCACCATTGTGAAGATCACCCCCAAAGCCCCCGCCTGAGGTCAGCTTCTTGGGGTGCGATGGCCCAAGGTCGCCTGCTCAAGGTGGCTCAGGGATCGGCTATGTAGCAGCTTTGCTGACGAAACAACTGCTCCAAGGGCCACAAGCAGCGGCCACAGCGGCTTCCCGATTGGCAATGCACCCGCATCGCTTCTGCAAACGGCAAGGGATCCTGCTGCTGGCGCTTGAGAATCTGGGCATGTTCCAGCTCGCTGCAGTAGCAGTAGGCAGGATGGCGACGATGGGAATGCGCAAGAGACACAGGAGTATTGAAGTCGGGATCAACAACCTTCAGCTCAACGTTATCACCTGGGTGCCGGGGAAGTAGTGATTGAGAATTTGCGGCGCCGTGTAGCCCTTCTCGGCCAAGCCACGGGATCCCCACTGACACAGTCCCACCCCATGGCCGGCCCCACGATAGGTGAAAAGGTACACTTCCTGCTGGCCGGGCTTTGGCTGGAGACGTTCCCATGTGAAGCGGTTGCTGGGGAGGATCCCCCAACCCAGGGTTTGGCCAAGGCGCAGCACAAACTCTTGGCCAGTCAACAGTTGGGATCCAACGCGAATGCGCACAGGGCGACCCCAGGGATCCGACTGCACAATCTCCAGATCGCCGTTGCCCAAGGCTTGCTCCAACTCCCTTCGGCTGAGTCGGACGCTGTGAGGGCCATAGAAAGGAGAGGCACGACACCCGTCACAGATCACCCCTTGTAGGTAGGGGCGGGCGGGTGGGGCAAAAATATCCTGGTTGGCACTGGTGTGACCGCCGCAGGTGGAGTGAAACAGAACCTCTATCGGCTGGCCGGCATGGGTTAGGATCTGCCCTCGGGTTGCCCGCACCGCAGCAGTGGTCGCCGCCGTCTCATAGGCCAGGCCACCATAGAACTGGTGGGCGGTGGAGTCTTGCAATGGCCTTATCGGGGCAGAGGGCCATTCTCTTCTGGGGCCGGGGCACAGATGGGGAACGGCCAAGGTACGGGCCAAGATGGCTTGCGCCTGCAAGGCGGCAGCTGGCCAGTCGGCGGGCATTTCGCTGGGCACCAAAGCCAGCAGATAGTCTTCCAACTTCACCCAATTCACCAGATGCAGGCGACCTAAACCCTTGGGACGAATCTGTACCCAGCCCCGATAGCGACGCTCCTCCCCTGCGAGGGAGCGCAGAGCTCCCCCCTGTAGCCAAAGGGATCCCTGGTAGCGACGAGGCTGTCCCGGCCCGGTCAGAAGGAGCTCTTGGCGGCGAACCTGTAACTTCCAGGTGCCTGTTGGAAAAGGCTGCTGATTTAAAACAAAAGGGCCCATCAGCTCCAACTCGACCAAGGGATCCGCACTCCAGCGGCTGAACAGCTCCACGGCCAGCCAATCTCCGCGCCCGGACGTTTGGGCCTGCCGAGAGCCTCCCCAAACAGCCCACAGGGATCCCAGCACCATCGCCCCCAACTGTCGTCGCCGCATAGGCCCCATCCGGGCATCCTCTATCGATAGACCATTCCCCCAGAAATACTGTCAAGATGAGCTGGCCAGCAAAGGATCGTATCCCAGTTGCTGGGTAAGCCGGGCGCGGGCCAATTCCCGATATTCCCAAAAGTGTTCTCCTGCGGCGCAGAGGCCCAAATACAAGTTCAGCAGGCTGGGCTTGCGCCGCCAAATCGTCCATAGCTGTCGCCAAAATTGGGCGCGAATTTCAGGGTGAAGGATCCCTTGCCGCCAGATGAGTTGTAGAAGCAGATGGATCCCTTTGCGGAGGGGCAGCTTCATCATTTGCCGTCGGCCATCTTTGATGCCGATATTCAGGCACTGTTGCAGGCAGCGAGACAAATATCGTGCAGGATCATACAGTTTCCAAAAACTTTCCAGATACTCTCGGGCAATCTCCGATAGAGAACGGGTGGGAATAAAGTTCATCAGTGTATTTTGATCGCCAAACTCAGTCACGCCGATCCCTTCCAGCAACCGTTCCTCTTTCTTCAAGCGATTCCAGAGTTGCGTGTTTGGCAAAGCCTGTAAAATGCCTAACATCGGCTGAGGAATACCGGTTTGCTCGACAAAAGCCTGGATGCGATCCCCTGCTCCTGGCCGCTCTCCATCAAAGCCTAGAATAAACCCAGCGTAGATCAGCAGTCCGGCCTCGTTGATCTTGCGACAGGCTTCCACCAAAGGGTGACGGGTATTTTGTAGCTTTTGAGTCATCTGTAAGCTGTCTTGGTCTGGGGTCTCAATGCCCAAAAAGACAGCATAGAACCCCGCTTCTACCATCAACCTCATCAGCTCTTCGTCTTCCGCCAGGTTGACTGAAGCCTCTGTCATAAAGGTAAATGGATAGTTGCGCTTCTGGCTCCAGGGGATCAGCTCTCGTAAAAATCGCTTGACGTTGCGCTGGTTGCCGATAAAGTTGTCGTCTACCACAAATACCGAACCCCGCCAACCCAAGTCATAGAGAGCTTGCAGCTCGGCTAGCATTTGACTTGGCTCTTTGGTTCTCGGCTTGCGTCCGTAAAGAGAGATGATGTCGCAAAACTCGCAATTGAAGGGGCAACCTCGCGAAAATTGGACTGACATCATGAAGTATTGATCCATACGCAGCAGATCAAACCTCGGCAAAGGACTTTGGGTTACGTCCGGCTTTTCGGCGGCCCGAAAAATGCCCGACTCTTGACCTGCTTCTAGGGCCTTGACGAAAGCCGGTATGGTCACTTCCCCTTCGTCCAAAACCAAATAGTGAGCCCCGGATTCCAGGGCGTCTTGCGGCACAGAAGTTGGATAGGGCCCGCCCACAGCTACTTTTTTGCCCAGTTGTACAGCCTTGCGAATGAGGGCGTGGAAATCTTGTTTTTGCACCAGCATGGCCGACAAGATCACCAGATCGCACCAGTGCCAATCGGCTTCTGTTTCATCAGCTACATTGCGATCCACAAAGCGAATCTCCCAGTGTTGGGGCAGCAAAGCAGCAACGGTGATCAAGCCAAGAGGTGGCATTAGCGCTTTTAGCCCCACCATCTCAATGGTGCGATTGTAAGACCAGAATGATTGAGGAAAACGCGGATAGAGCAGCAACGCCTTCATACCAACCAGCTCCTGAGTTGCAGATCGACCAACTTGATCCCCTACTGGTTTCCTATCGATTTGCTAGGCTTAGATAAAGCAGCCACAGATCAAACGCCTGCTCGCAATATCCTGCTGATGTTAGCCATTGGCAGATCTTGTGCAGGCTATCTGTGGAGAATCCTATGGTTCTGCGGCAAAAACTTAGCGGGCAGGGCCAATGGAGTAAAGCTTATCGGGATCCCTTAAAGTTGGTTTTGGTTATCGTCGGGCTGAGTGTTGACGTTCCCCTAGCGTACCCCCTGCAATCTTGAACCAAACCCTGCCCTCTCACGGCTGGGGACGAAGTCAGTTCGGCGCACCTTGCTCAAAAACCTGCTGAACCAAGCCGCTGACGATGGAAAGTACAATTGCGCCGATAAACGCCCAGCCGAAATTATCGATGTTGAAAGCATTCCCGGCCAGCTTATCGGCAATGGCTAGACAAATGCCGTTCAAAATCAGCCAAAACAAACCCAGGGTAAGAACCGTAATCGGCAGGGTGATCAGCCGGAGAATCGGCTTAACCAAACCATTGACCAGACCAATGGCCAGAGCCGCCACCAAAGCCCCGCCAAACCCGGAGACGTGGATCCCGGGCAAAAGCCAAGCCAGGATCATTACACTCAAGGCTGACATCAGCCAGGTGGCCAAAAGAGTTGCCATGCTCCCTCCTCTGCCCTGATGGGGCCGCGATTTTGCCCTCTATGCTAGCTGATCTCCTCAGGGATCCCTTGCGCAGAAACCTCTTCAGGGCTGTAAGTTTGCAGGGCCAAAGCATGAATGCTCCGCCCCATGTGTTCCGCCAGAGCGGCATACACCAGGCGATGTCGCTGTAGGGTCGTTTTGCCGACAAACGAAGGCGACACTACTTGAACTCGGTAGTGCCCTCCTGTCCCGCCCCCGTGGCCGATGTGAAGGTGGGACTCATCCTCCACCTGCACATGAAGAGCCTGCAGCTTCTCCATCAGGTGCTGCCGAAGGTAGTCGGGGGTAAGCATGGCAACCCCTCTGGATGAGATGGGATCCCTTAAGATTGAGCCGTGGCCTTAGCAAAGGCTGCCTCGACCAGCGGACGCAGCTCGTTGCGGGCGTGCATCTCTTGGATGATGTCGCAACCGCCCACAAACTCCCCATCAATATAAATCTGCGGGATAGTAGGCCAGTTGGAAAACTCTTTAATCCCCTGGCGGATCTCAGGATCCTCGAGTACGTTAATCGCCGTGTAGGGGAAGCCCAAACTATCCAGCACACGAACGGCGGCATAGGAAAACCCACATTGGGGCATTTCCGGGGTGCCCTTCATGTAGATGAGCACCTTGTGGGTGCGGATTTGCTCACGGATTTTCTCTTCCAAAAGGGGATCCAGCATGGTGTTCAGCCACTATAGCGACAACAGCCGATAGGCAAACCGACATCCTATCGAGATCTCATTTTCGTTCACTTCTAACATACTTGGCACTCTCCCCACGGCTAGGCCGAGGGATTCTTTTTCGCAATCACCAGTACCCCCATCATGCCCCACGCTAGGGGGTAGAACTTGGCGCTGGCAAACCCTGCTTGCAGGGCCATTTGTCGTTGCTCTTCTCCAGAGGGGAAGCGATCTAGGCTGGGATCGATGTAGGCATACTCGGATCCCAGTCCCAAAGTTTTGGCCTGGGCAACCACCTGGGTGTTCAAGTACCAGCGCTGAAATTGCTCGAAAAGAGGGATCCCTGTGGGGCGGTGAAAATCCAAAATGGCGGCACGACACCCTGGCTTCAGTACTCGCCCAATCTCTCGCAAGGCTTGGGGAATATCGGTTACGTTGCGCAGGCCGTAGCCCATGGTAACGGCATCGAAGCTATTGTCGGGAAAAGGTAAGGCCAGGGCATCTCCCAGAACCCACTCCAGCGAGTAGCCGGGGAACAGCCGGGAGCGACGCCGGGCAACGTCCAGCATGGCGGGAGAGAAATCCAGGCCCACCACATGTCCCCTTCGTCCTACTCGGCGGGCCAACTGCAGAGCCAGATCGCCGGTTCCGCAGCACAGATCCAGCACATGTCCCCCTGAGCTGGCACCCGACCAACGCACGGCCATACGCTTCCAGACCTGATGGAGGCCCAGGCTCAAGGTTTGGTTGAGGGAGTCGTAGTGGGGAGCAATGCGGTCAAAAAGCGCTCGGATTTCCTCAGGCTGTTCAAAGGTTGGGCTAGGCACCGGTTCTCAACTCCACCTCCTGTTTCCGCGTATCCTACAGACCTTTGGATCCCCGACCTGAAGCCACTACGGCGGCACCGGGATCCCGCTGGCTCCTACTCGGTGGCGGCGGCTGGGGTAATCGGCCAAACTCAGGGACAGGGATCGGGATCCGGCCAAGCTGGAGGCTGGGATGCGGATAATTCCCTGGAAGACTTGGCTGTTGGGGGGCAGCTCCCCCGGCAAACCCTGGGTGAGGGCGTTGATCGACCGTCCGTTGTCGTCGGTAATGTTCAGGAAGCTGTAGAGAAAGCGCACCGTCTCTGCCGAGTTGTTCTGCATGGCCACATTCAAGACCACTTGGCTTCCCTCTCGACGAACCGAGAGCACCTGCATAGAGACCTGTCCACTGGCGGCAATTTGTGGCGGGGGCGGAGGTGGTGTGGGGGCCAGCGGGGCTGAGGTAAGGACTCCGTCCTGCTGACGGGAACGAGAAGGTGGAGGAGATGGGGTGGCGGGGCGAGGAGTTGGCGATGGGGCTGCCGCCAATTCAGGAGACACTCTGGGAGTGAGGGTAGGGGTGGGAGTTGCGACCGGAGCGGGTGTTGGGGTAAAGAGGGGGGTGGGAGTCGGGGGCGGGCGAAGGCTGGCTTGGACTGCTGCAATCACCTCAGCCTCGTTCAGCAAGGGCACAGTGCGGGGATCCCGAACTTCGCGGGAGCGAGAAGCCTGACCGGAGCCGGTGACAGGAGAAGAAACCCCGGATAGGGCTCGCTGGCCAAATAGGTAGCCCAAGCAAGCGCTCAACACCGTTGTGAAGAGAAATGCGCTCGTCCAAAACAGCACCCCCGAGAATGTGGAGGTGAACTCCTGAGATAGTCTGGCCGGTCTGCGCAAAGGCTGTTAACTCCTGCTGCTGGTTCGCTTACCCGATCATACGAAAGTGACGGAGAAGCTAGGGGTTCTCGACTGGGGCAGAGTTTTTGCGCTGTCGCTCATGGGCCTGTAGCGGGGCGCTGTCTAAGTTGGGCAGCCGCTCCCCCAGCCACCAACCCGGATCTTCCCAGCTTAGGGATCCCAGCCATTTCTCGGCTCGATCCGCCAGCACCAATGCCAACAAGACGGGGGCAGTGGTGATCCCCAGCGCTAGGCTGAGCCAGAGCGGTTGAGCAGATCGAAAAGAGGCCGAAGCAGCCTTTTGTTCAGGCGGAGATATTGGCTTGGGATCTGTCATGGTCGAGCTTTTGAGCCTGAAGTACAGTCAGGTTATTCGAGATTGTTTTTTCAAGCGTAACCAACTCTCATCTTAGCCTGCGGGGAATTTCTCAAGTAGTTTCAAACAGCAAGAAGGCTTTGCTTGATCTGAGAAAGCCCTGACATTGCTTCCTGATCTAGTGGCCGACAGAGAAGAGGTGCTGCCTGGCGTATGGCTTCAAGGGGCCAATCCCACCAAGCAAGTTGGATAAGCCACTCGATCACTTCAGGTGCAAAACGGTAGCGAACCACCCTCGCTGGCACGCCCGCAACAATGGCATAAGGGGGGACATCTCGAGTTACCACAGCACCCATTCCAACAACTGCTCCATTTCCAATGGTTACCCCCGAGCGAATCTTAGCGCCATAGCCAATCCAAACATCATGGCCAACAACAATATCTCCGCGAGTTACAGGGTGCCCTTTCAAAGCACGAAGCTCTCGCCAGGAATCAGGTAAATGGGTGAAAGGGTAAGTAGTAACCCAGTCAGTATGGTGCTCGTACCCTACGAAAAAATGCACCCCTCCTGCAATCGAAGTGCAACGTCCAATCTTGACGCGGGATGACTCTCCCATCCAATGAAGGAAAAACTCATATCCGTAGCTTAGGGAGCCAATCGTGAGCAGAGGAAAAGGCTCTAAACCGGCGTGAGCAAAATAGGTTTTCTCTTCCAGCTGGGCAGCGTGCTCGATTCGGATGGGCATAGAGATTCAGCCTCAGGATTGACCGGGTACCACTCGGCTGAGGACTTCAGCAGGCTGTTGTCGAGGTTAGACTCAAACGTCAGTGGATTTCCATTCTACCCAATGGCGATTGTGCTGATCTGTGGCCCTGTGCGCTCTGGCAAAAGCCGGCTGGCAGAGGGTTTGGCTGCGGCTTCGGGCTTGCCGGTTGTCTACCTGGCTACCGGGCCAAAACCCGATCCTGAGACTGACCCAGAGTGGGCAGAGCGCGTTCAACAGCACCGGCAACGACGACCTTCCGGTTGGCAAACTTGGGAAACCGGGAGGGACTTGGGGGCAGAACTGCAAAAGTTACCCCAGCCCTGCTGTGCGCTGGTGGATTCGCTGGGGGGATGGGTGGCGCAGGGCCTAGACTGTCCCTCTTCAGAATGGGATCCCTTGGTGCAATCCTTCCTGGCAGCCTTGCAAAGCTGTAGGGGGGAGATCCTCCTGGTGTCTGAAGAGGTGGGCTGGGGGGTGGTGCCCGCCTATCCTATGGGGCGGCGCTTTCGGGATCGGATGGGAGAACTCACCCAAAGGCTGGCTCCTCTGGCCGACCAAGTGTTTTTGGTAACGGCAGGTTTTGCCCTCGATCTCACCCGCCTGGGGATCCCGGTGGCAGGCAAGATGGAACAGAGCTGAGATAAGCTGCATTTGCAAGCCAGATAGCCGTGTCGCTGTGCCGATTACCTTCTACCTTCCCGCCAAGGCCATTCAAACTCTGGATCTCACCCCCGGCCATGAGCTGGTGAAAACCCTGATGGCGGATCCCGTGCGTGCTGCCCAGCAGGTGCAATGCGCCATCGATTGGCCGCGCAGCCCTGAGGATCCGCGGGAGCTGTCCGAGATCCCGGAGGTGCGCCTGTGGTTTATTCGGTGGGATACGGTCTACCCCTGGATGCCCTACTTCCTCAATTGGCGTCAAGGAGAACTCGCCCGTTACGCGGCTATGATGGTGCCCCACCAATTCAACCCTCGGGAGGGCATTGTTTACAACCCAGAAGCGTTGGAGATCTTCGTCTACCAGAAGATCTTTGTGTTGATGCGGTGGTTCAAGCAGCAGAACCTGGGATCCGCCTCTATGCTGCGGGATATGGCTTTGGTGTTTGGCTTCGAGATCCAGCCGGAGTTTCTCGCCCTGTGGGAGGCAGAGCCATGAAGGTGATGGTGGCCGACACCTGGCCAGGGATCCCGGGAGCTACGGCAGTGGCCGACGCTTGGCAGCAGGTGGTTCAACGCCCTTGGGGCCGGCTCAGTGTGGATCCCACCCCTTCGGAAGCTCAGCTCAAGGCTCTCTGGCAACAGATCTCCGAGTGGGCAGGAGAGAGAGATCCCCTACTGGTTTTGCCGGGCAGCGTTGCCGATCCCATAGGGCCAGGCCAAACCTGGGCCGATCTAGCCCATGCGTGGGGGTTGAGCTTGCTGTTGACGTTGCAACGGGAGGCCGCCCTGAGCCAAGGTGCTGCTTTTGCCGCCCTGTTACGCCAAGCCAGGGCCCGTGGTTTGGGATGGGTGCTGGTTGGATCCCTGCCCGAAACTGGGGATCCCCAGGCTTTGGCAGAGCTGGATGCAGCTTTGATCCCACGCCTGGCAGCCCAAGTGGGAATGCCGGTGTTGGGGAGGATGGCTCCTGATGGCCAGATCCTTTGGGATACAGATGCTCTATCGCTCTGCGACGCTGGTAAAACCATTTTCAATCTGGCCGGAGCGGATCCTGCTAGAAGCGGGTCTCAAACTCGATGGAAATGACATTGTTGCCCTCAAAATCGGTACTGGCGCGGGTGAGGGTTTGCTCGTTGAAGCGGTAGCGGGCGCTGTAGCGGGTGGGCTGGAAGGGATCCGTCAAGTTCCGCTGCAGCGAGAGGGAAGTGGCCGGCCCCAGATCTCGGGCCACCTCCAAGGCCAGCCCCACTGAAGAACGGTTGGGAGCGCGGGTATCGATCTGGGGGATGGGGCTGAGGCGAATTTCATCCAGGCCAAGGGTATCCCGCAGAGCTTCCTGCAGCTCGCTGAGCAGGGCCGTTCCCGCCAGCCCGGCCACCCCTGCCTCTGGATTGAGTTGGGCCAAAGCCGTTCCCCCCAACAGGGCGACGATCTCTTCCGGGGAGCGGCTGGGGCTGCTGGAAAGGGACAGAACTCCATTGCGGGGATCCGCCTCGGCAAGTTGGCTGGCCCGCCCGTTGACCGTGGCAAAAATATCGATGCTCTGCTGGGATCCCGGCAGGTTGCGGTTGGTGTCGAAGGGGGAAAGATCTTGGGGGAAGCGGTACACCTCGAAGGCTTGGGTCATCAAGCGCAGGTTTAAGAAGGGATCAAAGGGGTTGTCCAAGTCGAAGGTGGCGGTGTTGGGGCGGGAGCGATCCAAGCGAAAGTTGGCGATGGGCAGGCTGACCCGGCCTCGCTCCAGAGTGATGGTGCCTGCCGGGCGCGGATCTTGGGGGGTGCCGAAAAGGCGCAAGGTGCCGGAAGCATTGAATTCAAACAAGTTAGGCCGCTGCACCCGGATCCGGGATCCCAAGGCCAGCTCCAGCCCATTCAACCGCGGCTGCCAAAAGGGTAGGGCTGTCGCGGACGTCGGCGGTGCAGAGTCCTCAGCCGCCTCTGTTGCGGTGGGTGGCTCAGGGCGAGGGCTTACATCCACAATCCCCTCGGAAACCTCTAAACGACCTTCAATCAACGGTCGCAGGAGCAGCCCCCCCACCACCACTTCTCCTTCCAGGCGGCCCGTGTAGAGATTGGGCAAGTTCAGGCGGATCCCTTGGAGCTGCAGGCTCAGCGGCTGCAGAGCTTCTCCTTCTTGCAAAGCTCCGCGAGAGTTGATGGGCAAAACGCCTCTGGCCACCAGGGATCCCTCCCCCAACTGTCCGCGCAGCTCCTGGACTTGCAGTTGATTGAGGTTAAAAGCAATCTGGCCTGTCAGGTCGGTGATGGGTTCCGGTAGGGCTGCCAGCTTGAGGATCCCGGAGTTGACGCTCAAGTTCCCCTGTAGGCTGGGCTCTCGTAAGGTGCCGCGGATGGTCAGCTCCAGTTGGCTTTGGCCGCCTTCCCAGCGCACTTGGTCGGTGAAGAGGTTGATCAGGCGCAGACCGCCATGCTTGGCTTGCAGGGTGAGGTCGATCTGGTCGGATTCGGCCCGCACCTCGGCAAAGGGCAGGGTGTAGGGCACCAGGCCAAAGAGGCGAATGGGTTCGTCACCATTGGCCAGCAGGGCGCCGTCCAGGCGCAGCTGCCCCCGCTGGTAGTCAAATTGTCCTCCCACCTCCCGCAGCGGCACCTGGTTGATCTGGGCGTTGACCACTGTCAGGGATCCGGTGGCACGGGGATCCCGCAGGTTGCCGGCCAGCTCCACATCCAGGTTGAGATCCCCCTGCAGCTCCAGCTCCTCCGGCAAGAAGCGATCCAGCAAAGCCAGAGGAAATCCTTGAATTTGCAGGGATCCCGACTGCTCCTCCAGCCCCAGCCTGCCGGAGAACAGGGCTTGCCGCTCTCCACTGCGCAACAGCAGCGGCTCCAGCACCACTGCTCCCTCCGCACCGCTTGTGGGAACGACAAGGCTGCCGACCGCAGTGAGGGTTTCAATGCCAAACTCCTCGGCTTGCCAATTCCGGCCCTCCAGTTGAAAGCTGACACGGGGCTGGGCAAGGTTGCCGGCAATACTCAAGCTGCCCTGAAACTCCCCTCGCAGACTCGTGGGCGGCGGGAAAGTGCTCCGCACCGCTGACGCGAACAGCGGATCCATGCGGCTGGCCAGAGTCTCCAGGTGGGCGGCCAGGATCTGGGCATAGTACTCTAGCTGCTCCAGGAGAGGATGGTTGGGCAAACCAACCGGATCGGTCTCCAACACCGAGGCAGGGCCCAAGGGGGGCAATTGGAAACCCCGGGTGGTGAGGTCGCGCCACTGCCGCCACTTGAAGGCGGAGATGATATCTTCTAGCCGACCTTGATGGGTGCTGATCTCTAGGTCAATTTGGGGAGCGAGAGCCGCCAAGGTGGGATCCAAACCGGCTTGCAGAAGAGTTGCAGGCAGCTCTAAGGTGCCCCTAGCCGTATAGGTGCTCTCGAACAAATCCAGTTGGGCTTGAGCAATGGTCAGCCGGGGAGAGCCGGAGTCGCCCGCAGTCTGGTAGTCAAAATCCACCGAGAAGCCCTGCACTTTCATCCCTCCCCACTGCAGATCCGCTACCGCAGCCCGTCCTTGGGCAGCACCACTCGCCAGGTCAACTGCCACCTCCCCATCGAGGTTCCCCTGTAGGCTGGCCCACGGCCCGGCAGCTAAGCCCCCCAGCAAAGCCAGCGGCAGCCGATTCACCGTCACCTGGAGCTGTTCCTGCTGTCGTTGACCTACTGCCTCCGCCTCCCCTCGCCGGACTTGAAATTGCAAAGGCTGCAACTGGGGATCCAACTGCAACGCCAGCCTGTCCTGCTGTCCCTGGAGATCCACCTCTACCCCTCGAGCAGACCCCTGGAAGGATCCGGCCAAGTCTTCAAATTCAACTCCTGCTATGCTGAGGCCCTGGAGCCGAGCCTCTCCCTCCACCTCTAGGTTGTCCAGGGATCCCCGAATCTGCCCCGAACCTTGCAGCACCCCCTCCACCAAGGGTGGCAGGCCGGGCACTTCTGCCAAGGAAACCCCATCCACAGCCAAGGCCAAATCCAGGGATCCCACCTGCAGGGTTTGAGGATCCACCGGGATCCGCCCCCGTATGCCGGCCAGCCGAGTTGCGTCGGCCAAGATCTCACCTTCTTGGATCACTAGGCCCGCCCCATCCCAGGCCACCTGGCCCCTTGCCTCTCCCAGAGGCTGCGACAGGATCACCGAGCCCTGCGCCCGCAGCGCCCCCAAAAAGCCCAGCTCCGACACCTCAGCCGTGTTCACCTGCGCCGTGAGGGCTCCTGAGAGGGATCCCGTCCATTGGGGGTTAAAGAAAGCCAGCGGCACATTCTGGGGGCTCACCTGGGCTTGCACTTGCCCTCCTGCCCACCGCCCCGCCACCTGCGCCTGCCCTCCTTCTACAGCCAAGACTGCCTGAGGCACCTCCACCACCCAACCGTCAGCCTCTGGCAAGAGCTGGAGCTGCCCTCTTCCGGCGATCTCTCCCCCTTGGGTTGCCCAGGTGGCCTCTACCTGAGGTTGGGATCCCGTCAGCGTCACCTGCACTTGCGCGGAAACCGGCCCCACCCAAGGAAGAGCGCCCCGGCGCGGCAAGTCTCCCCCGTAGAAAGCCAGCACCTGCTCCGCATCCATCCCCGTCACCTGCAGTTGGAACTGGCCCGCCAAGCCAGCAGCCCATTGCAATTGGCCGGATCCCTGAATGCGACCCCCCGCCGCCCTTAGGTCGATTGCCTCAAAAGTCAAGGTTTGATCCGCAAAGTGGAAGCCAAAGGCATACTCCGACACCGGCAGGCGATCCACCCGCCCCGGCGAAAGCCCCCGCAACTGTCCCCGAATCTGTGGCCGATCCAAGGGGCCGGTGACCGTTACGGATCCCCCCACCACCCCCTCCACCGCCACCGGCAGGCCAGTCACGTCAAACGTCTCTTGGATCTGTTGAAGACTGGCCGGCACCAGTTCCGCCTGCAAACCAAACCCCTGCCCCTGGCTCCAGTCCACAGGGCCTTTCAGCTCTGTGAAGGAAAGCTGACCCAAACGACCGCTGACTCCCTGCAGCTCCAGCCCCTGCAAGGTAAAGCCAACGGAGCCGTTCACCTCTTCAAAGGGATGCGGCAGCATCTCCAGCCCCAGCCGAGCCTGTTGAACCTGGGCCTGCCCCGTCAATGCCAGCGGTTGATCCCGCCGCCAGAGCACCTGGAGATCCAAGCCAGTTTCCCCCTGCACCTCCGCAAAAGGGGCCGCCGGCACCACACTGGGCAAGAGATCCAAAGGCAGGCGGTCTGCAGAAAGCGACACCGAACCGGAAGCCTGGGCAAAATCCGCCACCCCCCTGAGCTGCAGCGGGTATCCCCTCCTCCCCTCCAGGCGCGTCAGCGGTGCAGAGTCCTTAGGGCGCAACCGGGCTGCCGCCTGGAAACTGGCCCGCCCCCCGAAAAGATCCTCCTCTCCTGGCGGGGCATTGTGGGGCAGCCACACCTGCACCTGGGCCTGCAACTGGTCAAACTGCCGCCGCTCCCCCACCAAAGGAATGGCCGTCAGGGATCCCTGGCGCAAGCGAATATTCAGCCCCTGGAAAGGCAGGGATCCCTCCCCTTCCCCTTCCGGCAGTTGAAACTGAACATCCGCCCATCCCCGATCCAGCGTTTCCATCAGCAGCAGTTGTGGCCGATTTAAGGTAACATTGAGCACCCGTTCCCCCGTCCGCAGCCAAGTCCAGAAATCGGGGCTGAGGTCGATGGAGCCGATGGTGGCCAAATGCTCAATGCGGCTTTCTCCCAAACTCACCTGCCAAGGGGACAGAAACCTCACCTCCCCCAACTCCACCCGCCGCCGCGTCGCCTGAGATAGAACATCCTCCACCTGGGGCAGCACCTGAGTTTGAAGATAAGCCGCAGCCCCCCAAGCTGCCCCAAAAGCTGCAGCCGTTAAGCCCAAACCCAGCCCTGCCCCCACCCAAGCCAAAGCGCCGGGGGAAAGGTTGAATTGTCGCTGCTGCATCTCTGGATCTCGGTGATCTTCTCCCAACCGCCCACCCCTTAAAAACCTGTCAGGCTGCCAAAAGCCGTTCGTGCATTGCAGGTCGGCCCTGCCGGCAAAGTTGCCCCCATCCTACCCAAGGACTCCTGGCTTGCCACGAGGGAACAGAAAGAAGAAATCCCTGCTCCCAGGCGTAATTCCCCCAAAGACCCAGCGGAAAAATACCGTCTCGCGAAGAGAACGGGGATGCTAAGCTATCTCCACACCCGAGATTGAACCCACCTTGGGGCCTCTCTCAGGTGTTCCCTTCTGTCGAGATGGTTGAAAGGAGAAGAGCCATTCCGGAACCCCTATCTCTGACGGTCAGCTTGCGCGGCAGCCACGAAGCGCTGGAAAACTGCCAGGTCTTTCACCTGACCGGCCTTCTGGATGCCTTTTCCGAGCCGGTCTTTGTTAAGGTGGTCACCAAGTATTTAGAAGAGGGATCCCCTAACCTCATCTTGGATTTGACAGGGATCGACTTCATCGATAGCTCTGGCGTCGGCGCCCTGGTGCAATTGGCCAAGCTGGTGCAGAGCCGTGCGGGTGTCTTTCAGGTGGTGAGCAATCCCCGCATCACCCAAACGGTGAAGCTGGTGCGCCTGGAGAAGTTCCTGTCTTTGCGCAACTCCTTGCAGGAAGCCTTGGATCGCCTGAAGGAAGGAAGTACGGGCAGTACAGAGACCGCCTGATACACAGTATGGGTCTGGGAACCTTTTGGGGGATCAGTGCTGGAGCAGGGGATCCCGACTGGATAACGGTCAAAGCAGCCCGCATCCTCAGCACGGTCAACTGGGTGGCCTGTCCCCAAAATGCCGCCGGCCAGCCGGGCCTGGCCTATCAGATTGTGCGCCCTTGGCTGCGACCGGAACAAACCCTCTTGCCGCTTCGCCTGCCCTTTGTCACCCAGCCGGAAGTCCTGCAAGCTGCCTGGCGAGTGGCTGCCCAGCAACTAGCCCCACTCCTAGAAAGGGGAGAAGATGTCGCCTTCATCTGTGAGGGAGACGTGGGCCTCTACAGCACCTTCGCCTACGTGGCCCAAGCCCTGCGGCAGCGGATCCCCGCCTTGCCCATCCAGGCCATACCGGGGGTGTGCTCTCCCTTAGCCGCTGCTGCTGCCCTGGGATCCCCCTTGGTGCTCGGCTCCGAGAAATTGGCGATTTTACCGGCTCTGTTTGCCCTCTCGGAACTGGAGCAGGCTTGTGCCTGGGCTGAGGTAGTCGTCCTCATGAAAGTGGCCTCTGTCTACCCTCAGGTTTGGCAGTGGCTGGCCGAAAGAGGTTGGCTGCAACAAGCCAGCTTGGTGGTCTGGGCCGGCTGGCCTCAGCAAACCCTCTTCCCCACCCTGGAAGGACTGGCCGACTACCGGCCCCCCTACTTTTCCCTCTTGATCCTGCGCTCTCGGCCCCGGAATAAAGATTCTCTTAACCCAGAAAACGGGCTGCGGCTGGATTGAGTTTTCTAGGATAGGGAATGAGTTTTTTCCGGCGATTCAGCCCGAAGCAGGGGTTGGTCGGTATTTTTTTGCGTGTGTTTCCATTGAGCTTAAGTCCCGTACCGAGCCGGCTTGTTTCCCCAAAAAAGCAGGTATCTTGTGCCGGAAAGATGTCAAGGAAACCCAGTCCAGCATCCTTAGGATCCTTGCGTTGACCTACATCAAAAAGAGATGAAAAGACCAAGTTAAAGGAATGATCCGACCTGTTAAGAATAGTTGCCAACCTGGGTTGAGGGATCGGCTATAGGTTAGATTATGAATGTAGTGATTCAGGCGAGGAGGATAATATCTCATCCCCATCTCAAATGCGAGGCACCGCTTCTCGACTGACTCAAATCCAAAATTCTCTCCAAAGTTCTCTGTCGGTCAACGCTCTGATCCAAACTTCCGATCCGTTGCTTCGGCAGATTCTCCTGAGAAGTGGTTGTCTCGCCCAGCAGGGCACCTGGTACCTACGACAGGTTTTCCTCGAAGCAGAACAAGGGAGTTAAGCAGATAGCAGTTGGGCTTGCTGCACAAGCCGCTGGGGGAGCGAGAGAGTGCTCTAGCTGTTCCTCAAATAACGAGTGGTTTTGCCAGATCAACAAGCTCAGCCGGCTATTTTGAATCTCCATTCATGAGCGAGTCAGGGTGGGAAAATCGGTGATCGGGTTCAGGTGCTCTCAACCTGCAAGCTCTGGCAACTTGGAACCAGCGCTCAGTGGGACAAGGGCTGCGGGCTTTAGCAATTTGAGGTTCTCTCCTCTCGGTTCATAGTTTCACTCTCGCTTTTAGGAGGTTGCTATGTTTGCCTTTCTCTCGAAGATTGCTAGAGCAGTTGTCCGCATATTCGCTCCTGCCAAGTCCGATCTGGTGGAAGTGGGTTACCAGCCCATCACAGATGATATCTATCGCATCAACGGCTCAGCCTGCCACGTTAGCGATCTGGAGATCTCATCGTAAGCCTCAGATTCAGATTCTGGTGTCAGAGCGACCACTGGCGCTGGCCCAAAAATTGAGTTCGTTTGTTTGCCGACTAATTTGTCGAGCCCAGTAGTGGGAGCGGTTGAATCAGCTACAGGTTAAGACAACAGAATAAGTTTTGATGAATCTTGGATGCGGTTAGTCCGCGTCGGCAGGGGTGGTTTTCCTCCCTGTGGCCAAGTCCTACCGGTTCAGTGGCGGCTCCGTTTGGGGGTCGCCACTTATTGTTTTGTTGTTTGCAAGTTGTTTGGGAAAATAAGGGGGATGCCTGCGGTTGCCCCGTCTCAACCTGTGTTGCCTTCCCCTGTGGTTTACCCGGCTACACCGGGCGATCTGGATCCCTTGGCCGAAGTTCTGGCGCAGGTTTTTTATCCGCCCTCAGGCCTGCAACGCTGGATCCACCCGATTTGCAAGCTGGGTATTCGCGAAGATTTGCGCCTCAGGCTGGCCACAAGGGATCCCTACTATTGCTGTCTGGCGGCTGCGGTGGGATCCGAGGTGGTAGGCACTGCCGAGATCTCTTTGCGGGTCATCGCCCATGGGAAGTATCCCTACCTTTCCAACTTGGCGGTGCTGCCCGGCTGGCGGCGGCGAGGAATTGCCCGTCTGCTTTTGCTCAGTGCTGAAGAAGTGGTGCAAGGGTGGGGCTACCGCCGTTTGCACCTGCACGTGTTGGAAGACAATCTCCCCGCGCGGCAACTGTACGCCCAACTGCGCTACACCCCTATTGAACGCACCGCTCAACTCTGGCGATGGCTAGGGATCCCTCCGCAGCTTCTGCTCTGCAAGTGGCTACCTTGAATCGGCCCATCGGCAACATTGAGCTGGCAGATTCCCACCCCGCCGGCTTGCTTCATGGTGGTGAGACGAGGTCCTGGACTCAGCTTTTATAAAGTTATGTAAACTAGAAATCGGGTTTTAGAGAGGTCCTAGGTCGTGTTGATCTTATGTTAGGATAGAGAGAATAATTTATAGAGGAAAGAGGATGAAGTTGGTTTTTTTAGAT
>NZ_JANSHN010000014.1:0-83866 GCF_047461655.1 Synechococcus sp. W55.1 | reverse complement strand
GTACTCCAACGCAAAGCCAGTAAGGGCACACGCAGTTCGCGGCGCAGATGCAGAGAACTGTTGCAACGGCTGTCTGGTAAGGAGAGACGCTTTCAGTCGCGTCAGCGTTGCGTAGCAAAAACGTGGGTCAATCATCGCATCTCTAAAGCTATTGTTTCTAGGGCAAAGGCCACAAATAGCGCTATTGCTTTAGAGGACTTGACAGGGATACGGGAGCGTATCAACCAACAACCCCGCAGCAAAGCCGAGCGGCGCAGGGCCAACAGTTGGGCGTTCTACCAACTGAGGCAGTTTCTGGAATACAAGGCGAGAGTTGCAGGGGTTTCTCTGATCCTTGTTCCGCCTGCTTATACCTCGCAGACCTGTCACAAGTGTTTGCACATCCATCCCGACCCTGCGCAATCCTATCGCAGTGGGAAGCAGTTTAAGTGTGGGCACTGTGGATGGGAAGGGGATGCGGACTGGAATGGGGCCAACATGATTGCCAAACTTGGGGCTGCTGTAAACCAGCCTAGAGGTCCGTGGTTGGCTTGCCAACTACAGGGCTACCGAAAGCCTGCACTCTTTCGCTTTAGCGGTGCGGAGCGCTCTGCGTCAGCATGAGTGCGGGTAGTTTACTAGAGGCGCTGGATGGCAACAGGAACTTGGGGAGTGGCAATGGTGCAAGTCGAGGTGTTGGCAGAACAGACACAAAGCTGTGCCCGGCGGCTGGGGATCCCTCAGTTTGATCTCTACGGGGCTCAAGTGGATGAAACCAGCGTGCAGGTAGATCATGGGGAACCTCGCCAGGTCAAGGCTTCCCACCGCTGCAGCGTGACGGTGCGGGCCTGGAACGACCAAGGGCAGGTGGGAGTAACTTCCACCACCGATGTGGATGAGGCGGGGCTGGAACTGGCCCTGCAAACGGCCTTTGAAGCCAGCCATTTTGGCGTGCGGGAACATGCCCCTCAATTCAGCCCAGAAGCCACTCTGCCTATTGCTCAGCCTTGTAACGACAAAGGGCCGTTGGCTTTGGCTGGCGACTTGTTGGAACAGTTGGTGGCTGCTGAAAAGGCACTGCTGGGATCCCATCCCGCCATTCAGGGGGTGCCCTATAACGGCCTAGCGCAGCGGCAGATCAACCGCTTCTACCTCAACAGCCACCAAGCCCTGCGACAAGAGGAGCATACCCTTGCTTCGGTTTTTCTCTACAGCAAGGCAGAGCAAGAGGGCCGCAAACCCCGCAGTGCCGGAGCCATGCGAGTGGCCCGCAGCCTGGATGAGTTGGATATCCAGGGTTGTGTGCAGGAAGCTGCTGAGAAATTGATGAGCCATCTGGAGTACGAGCGGATCCCCTCTGGAAAATACACAGTGGTCTTTTCCGGAGAAGCCTTTTTGAGTTTGTTGAGCGCCTTCTCCAATGTGTTCAATGCTCAAAACATTTTGGACAACCAAAGCCTGTCCACCCCAGAATCCCTGGGCAAGACCATTGCCTCGCCTCTCCTATCGGTGTGTGATGATGCTCTACACCCGACCAATGTGGGAGCGATCAGCTTTGATGGCGAAGGCACCCCCACTCGCCGCGTCCCCCTCATCACCAATGGAGTCTTGACCCACTTTTTGCACAGCGCCGGTACAGCCAAGCGCCTAGGAGCCCAGCCCACAGGCCACGCCAATATCGGTGCTAAGGTCACGGTTGCTGCCCACTACTACCATGTGTTTGCCGGGGCACCGCCGGAGAGCACCTATGACTTGGCTACGGCTGAAAATGTGGTTTGGATTGATGAGCTGCAAGCTCTCCATGCCGGCGTTAAGCCTCTCCAGGGATCCTTCTCCCTGCCGTTTCAGGGGTGGTGGGTACGCCAAGGAGAACGCATCAGCATCGAAGCGGCCACGGTGGCCGGAGACTTCCTGGAGCTGTTGAAGTCGATTTTCTACGTCGAACCCGAGCCGCAAGTCACACCCGGTGGGCTGTGTCCCCGCATTTGGGTTGCCGATCTCTCCATTACCGGCCAATAACCTTACTTTCAACTCATGAAACTGACCCGCATCGACCTCAACAGTTGGCTCATCCACACCCGGGAGCAAACCTTCCTATTGGATCCGTGGCTGGTGGATCCCCTGGTGTTTCTGGGGATCCCCTGGTTCATCCGCCTGGAGCACCGCCAGCCGCTCCCTTTTACGCCGGAGACCTTGCCCAAAATCGACGGGATCCTCCTCAGCCAAGCCCAGCCGGATCACTGCCACCCACCAACGTTGCAGCGCCTGGATAAGCGGATCCCCGTTTTGGCTTCGCCGGCTGCGGCCAGAGTAGTGAAGAGTCTAGGATTTGCAACGGTTCAGGCTCTGGATCCCTGGCAGTCTGTTCGCTGGGGGGATCTGCGGGTCACAGCCATTCCCGGTGCGCCCCTAGGGCCTGTCCGTGAGCTGGGCTATCTGCTGGAAGAGGTGCCCTCTCAGACACGGCTTTACTACGAGCCTCATCTGTCCCAGCCGGATGTCCGCCCGCGGCTGCAGCAGGAGTTTGGCTCCATCCATACCCTACTGATTCCGGTGGTGGGGCAAATTTTCCCCCTCTTGGGAGAGGTGATCATGGGGCCGGAGCGGTCTCTAGAGGTGGTGGCAGCCCTGTGCCCCCAGCAGGTGATCCCAACCGCGATGGGAGAGGTGGACTACCACGGCTGGTTTGCCGCCCAGATCCGCCCCTTGGGCAGCCTGCAGGAGTTTCGAGAAAAGCTGGCAGCCTTGAATGCCGCCACGTCCCAATCCATCCAGTTGTGTTGCCCCGCCCCTGGGGAAACGGTGTCTCTTTCTGTCGTGGCCAAGCTATGAGCCTTTCTTCCCCAGCCCCGCCTGATCTGGTGACCATCTTGCGGGCAGATTATGCTCGCTTTCCCAAAAATCAAACTTATTCGATTTACGATCCCCAGGTTTACTTCCGGGATCCCCTCAACGAGTTTCGCGGCTTGGATCGCTATCGCCGCATGATCGAGGGGATAGGGCGTTGGATAGAGGATATCCGTCTCGAGCTGCAGGATATTCGACAAACCGGCAGCCAGATCCGCGCCGAGTGGATCCTAAGCGGTTCTTTGGCTTTGCCTTGGCGTCCCCGCCTGTGCATCCCCGGCTGGACAGAGATGCAGATCAATGAGACGGGGTTGATCGGATCCCATGTTGATTACTGGCGGTGCTCTCGCCGGCAAGTGTTGCTGCAAATGTTTCGGCCTGGGGATCCCAAAGGATCCCGTTGATAGCTTCCATCCTTTGCTAGGATCACAAAGCTGACTTTTTAGCCCTCCTGGAAAGTCGCCCCTATTCTCAATCTGGAGAGATGGCCGAGTGGTCGAAGGCGCAGCACTGGAAATGCTGTGTGGGGCAACTCACCGTGGGTTCGAATCCCACTCTCTCCGTAATCCGATAACGTCCACTGAAGTCCAGAAAGCTCTTACCCAGCAAGGCTTCTGGGCTTTTTAGTGTCCACGATAGACCGGGGAAACCCACTGTAATCCAGGCTAAAGTGGGACACAATAGGGGATATAACAGACGGGGTGGGACATGGCCCTATCAGAGATGGCCATTCGGAATGCCAAACTCAAGGACAAGCCGTACCAGTTGCCGAATAGAGAAGCAAGGCCATCCTGCCTGCCGAAGTTTTTGCCGAACCAGCTGACTATAGACTAACGGCCAACCGTAGGACGATGCCGACAAGAGCTACGGTGGCAGCTCCAATCAAGGCAAAAGCCAGGTTAACCACTTGGGCGCTAGCCTTTTGATAGGTGTCAATTCGTTCTAGGATCACCCGGTTTTCTATCCCCTGCTCGGCCCAACGTCTCTCCTGCTCAGCCCAACGTCTTTCCTGCTCGGCCCAGCGCTTTGCTTGATCGGCTGCCAGGGCTTCTAGCCGCTCGTTGGTTCTGGAGACATCCTGCCGGAGTCCTTCCACATCCTGTCGGATCTCTTCCACATCTTGCCGGATCTCTTCAATAACACTCAACACATCCCTGAGGGTGGGTTCACCGGCGGGCATCATAGAGCTGCAACCTCACTGAACAGCAAACGGTCTGAGCTCGCTAGATCAACTCGCTCACCGGGAAGCGATCCAGCATTTTTTGGGCTTGACGGGCATTTTCCCGTAACTCTGCCGGCAGATGGGGTACATAAGGGATCTGAGAAAGCAAATCCAGCGTGCGGCGGATCAGGCGCACCAAGTCTCCGGCATCTAGGTTGGTGCTGGCTTCTAGGGTTTCCCAAGGGATCCCTTGCGCCCAATGTTCGACGATCCCAGCCAAGCTGGGCTCAAACCCGATCGGCACATGAAACACCTGGTGTTGCCGTTGGCTGCGGAACAGCTGCCGCCGTAAACCCCGCAATCCGTGCAGCACATCCTCCACCAGCCCCGAGGTGCGCAGCCGGCTGTAGGTACCTGAACGGGGAGCCTCTGAGACCAAGGCAGCCACAACTCCGGCCAAATGATGAGGAGCACAGCCCTGACACTCACCCGAGAGCAGAGCCAGCGCCAGCCAGAGCTCGTTATCCCCCCGCAGCGCAGCCACCACCTCTCCGCTATCGGTAGGTTGATACTCTTGCAGACAGTTGAAATCCTGCAACACCCCCACCAAGGCCATAAATTGCTGCCAGCGCAACTCCTGCACGGAATCGCTTTGCCGCTCCAGGTGCTCGAGGCGCTTGAGCAAGCGCTGGCGTTTTTCTCGCAAACCCAGCAATTTTTTCCCCACTTGGTGAGCGGGATTCTCTCGGATTTGAGCTTCTAGGGCACGGATTTTTTCCTCTTGGGCATGAATGTGGGGAAAGGCCAACAGCCGCAAGGTGGGATCCGGCTCGGCTTCCCGTTGTTTGAGCAAGTAGCGCAAAATGCGCCGTTCTTCCCGCCGTTGCGCCTGCATTTTCTCATAGCGGGCAATGTCTTCGTCGGAAACGTTTGCCAGGATGCGATCGATCTCTTGTAGCTCGGCCCGCGTGTGTTGGATTTCCTGTTGTGCGGGCAACTTTTGCAACGAGAGCAAATATTGTCCAAAGCTGCGGTTGATCAGATCCCGTGCTGCTTCCAAAGAGTGCTTTTGCAGCAGGTTCAGCACCATGCCATAGGTGGGGGTAAACTGGCTCACCAAGGGATCCGCTCCAGAGGTGGCCAGCCGTGCAGCTTCTTGGGCCCCCTCAAACGGGGATTGCACCGTCACCACATGGCCGATGATGTCCTTGCCCCGCCGTCCGGCTCGGCCCGACATTTGCATAAACTCAGAAGCGGTCAAGAGGCGGTGGCCCGTGTCGGTGCGCTTGGAAAGGGAAGAGATCACCGTGGTTCGCGCAGGCATGTTGATCCCGGCGGCCAAAGTCTCGGTGGCGAAGACCAGCTTCACCAATCCCTGCTGAAACAGATGCTCCACCAGCCCCTTCCAGGCAGGCAACATACCGGCATGGTGAGCGGCAATGCCCCGGTAAAGGGCATCCAACTGATCTCGGCGGACAGCTTCGGGCGTTTCTCGACAAAAGCGGTCGATCTGCTCAGCCAACTGCTGCCGCTCTTCCTCGCTGGCTATCAGGTCCAGATCCCTTACACTGGCCACGGCCATGTCGCAGCCTTTGCGACTGAAGATGAAATAGATGGCCGGCAGCATGTCCCGCTGGCGCAAGTTTTCCAACACCTGCGCTATGTCCGGCACTCCTGCCCAGGAGGGCTCGTGGGAGTTGGGCCGTTTGCTTTTCAAGCGGCGGTTGCGAACCCACTGCCCCGACTCCGTTTGTTCCAGCAGCGGAAATAGCCCTTTGTGATTGGCAAAGTGAAATTGCAGCGGTACAGGTCGATGGTTGGAGTCGATCAGATGGGTGGGGCCATGCACCTGGTTCATCCAATCGGTGAGCTGGTCGCTGTTGGCCAAGGTGGCAGAAAGGGCAATGAGCTGGATCGTGGGGGGGCAGTAGATGATCGCTTCTTCCCAGACGGTGCCCCGCTGCTGGTCGTTCATGTAATGGCATTCGTCCAAGATCACCGCCTGCACATCCCGCAAGGGATCCACCTCGCCCTCTGAGAATTCTGTGCCGTCATCGCGTTCGCCGTAGGCATACCTTTGCACTGCCAAGGATATCGGTGTGCCGTAGAGCATGTTGCGGAAGATCTCGGTGGTCATCACCAAGACCGGTGCATCCCGGTTGATGGAAATGTCGCCGGTGAGCAGGCCAACCCGTTCCGGGCCAAATTGCTGGCCAAAATCCCGGAACTTTTGGTTGGAGAGGGCCTTTAGGGGCGTTGTATAGAAAACCCGCTTGCCCTGGGATAAGGCTCGATAGATCGCATATTCTCCAATCAGGGTCTTGCCGGATCCCGTGGGAGCACAAACCACCACCGATTCCCCAGCAGCCAGAACCTGAATGGCTCGGATCTGAAAGTCGTCCAGCTCAAAGGGGAAAAGCTGCCGCAACTCGTCCAGCAAATCGGTTGCCGGGGAGAGAAGCGCACTCATGGGATCCAAATCAACATTGGGAAACCTGGAAACCCGCCCAACTCACCGCTGTCTGTGCGTTGTACCTTCTAGGATACAAGCTTTCTTGGGGTGTCGACCGCTCCCCTGCAAAAAACGCCGGCTACTCCGCTTTGGATGGCCCACTGAGCCCGAGAACAGCAGCTTGGGTAATTTTGTAAAGTGGGTCATGGAGCGCGCCATCGCGACGGAGTCCTCGACAATTGGGCAAAGTCTGCAGGATCAGGAGTGCTCAAACAGAATCTTCTCAGTCTCTATTGAATCTATCTGAACCTATGTCTGTTTCCCCCCAACTGGCCCAACTGGCCACCTGGATGGCAGGGCACTTCAACAACCTGCAGCAGGCGCTCGCAGAGCCCGTCTGGTTTGCCAACATTCATGTGTACCAATGTCCCTTGCCTTGGTCGGTGTTCCAGGGGGTGGGGTTTTACGTGGAGCAACTGTACGACATTTATCCTGAGCAGCCCTACCGGCAGCGGGTGATCCACCTCTTCGATACTCCAGATGGGATCCGGATTCAAAACTATGCTTTGACGGCTCCTGACTCCTACAGGTGCGCCGGTCGAGAGTTGTTGCTATGCAACGCTTACGCGAAGGGGAAATTGGCCGGTCTGACAGCAGCGGAGCTGGAACTCTTGCCCGGCTGTATCACCCAGGTAGAATGGACGGGATCCTGCTATCGGGGCCGCAGCCTGCCCGGCAAAGGCTGTGTTGTTGAACGCAAAGGCAGAACCACCTATTTGTACAGCGAGTTTGAGATCGGAGCCGACTACTTTCACAGCTTGGATCAAGGTCGGGATCCGGAGACCGATCAAGTGATCTGGGGATCCCTATCCGGGCCTTTTCGGTTTGTCAAAAAACAGGATTTTTCCCAGTACCTACCCCGGTGGGCTGAAGTGCTGAACCATGAGGCTGCTGGAGCGACTGGTTGAGCGGCTGTGGGCGCTGGGGATCCCGTTCGCGTCGTCAGGACGGCGTTCCCGGCGAGAGTTGGTCTGGCTAACCCTGCGGTTGGCCTGGGAAAACGCGATGCGCTACCGGCTGTAAGGACTCCGTCCCGCTTACGCGATTGGCCTGGCCTCTGAAATGGCCTATAGCTCGATGTTGGCGCTGTTCCCCTTCATCCTCACGCTCCTGACCGGGGTTGGGCTGTTTGTCGGCTCCTCTGAGCAAGCCTTCGAGCGCTTGATGGAGCAGTTGAGCCAAATTGCTCCCCAAGAGGCCCTGACGCTTTTGGATCGGTATGTGCGCGAGCTCCGCTTCGGGCAAAAAAGTGCTCCGCACCGCTGACGCGAACGGGGGCTGTTGTCCCTCAGCTTTTTGGGCACCCTGTGGGCTGCTTCTGGAGCCATGGGGGCGGTGATGACAGCTTTGGATCTCAGCCATGAGATCCCTCAAGATAGGCGCCGTCCCTTCTGGAGACGCAAGCTGATCTCGCTGGTTTGGATGCTCGCCACCCTGGGGTTGACCGGACTGGCCAGCTTGATCTTTTTGTTCAGTGCCAGCTTTTTGCGCTTCTTGGCCATGAAAGCGAGATCCTTAGCCCAGGAGGTTGGCGGGCCGACTCAGTTGGATCCCCTGCGAGAGCTGGGGTTGAACTTGTGGGGGATCCTCACTTGGCCAATTTCCTTGGGGCTGGTCGTCTTCTCCTGCTGGGTGCTGTATCGATTTGGCCCCAGCCTGCGCCGACCCCAAATCCCGATTTGGCCGGGGGCCATCGTGGCCAGCCTACTGTGGGTTGGGGTGTCTTGGGGGCTGCGGATTTACGTGGAGCACTTTGGGCAGTTCAACCAAGTCTACGGGGCGGTGGGGGCAGTTATTGTGCTGCTGCTCTGGGTTTGGCTCACTTCCTTGGCGCTGCTGTTTGGGGATCAAATCAACATCGCCCTCTACCAGGCGCGAAAATGGATTGCAGAACGGGATCCCTAGCCCCACCCCAAATCCGAGTTATGGATGCAGACGGAAATTCTTTCGCCCACTCCTGAGCACATTGCCGTAGCGGCGGCGGCCTTGCTGCAGGGCCAGTTGGTGGCCATCCCCACGGAGACGGTTTACGGCCTGGCGGGCAATGGCTTGGATGAGCAGGCAGTGGCAAACATTTTTGCCGCCAAGGAGCGCCCCCGCTTCGATCCCCTGATCCTGCATCTGCCGGCTGGGGTGACCCTAGAGCAGCTGCAGGGGTGGCTGGTGGATGTGTCGGCTTTTACTCCCACCGCCCGTGCTCTGCTGGGATCCCTGATCGACACCTTCTGGCCGGGGCCCCTAACCTTGGTGCTGCCCAAGTGTCCCACCGTGCCGGATCTGGTGAGCAGCGGGTTGCCTACTGTTGCCCTGCGGGTGCCTGCTCACCCGGTGGCTCAAGCTTTGCTGCAGGCGGTGCAAACCCCTCTGGCTGCCCCCAGTGCCAATCGCTTTGGCCGCATCAGCCCCACCTCGGCCCAGGCCGTCTATGCAGAGCTGGGAGGGCGGATCCCCTACATCTTGGACGGGGGAGAGTGTGCCGTGGGCCTAGAATCCACCGTGCTGAAGCTCAGCCCCGAGGGGATCCCGACGCTGCTGCGCCCAGGAGGGATCCCGCTGGAAGCCCTAGAAGCTCACCTGAAACTGCCCATCCGGGCCTCTGAGGACGGCAAAACGGGCCCGCCGGAAGCGCCAGGACGGCTGAGCAGCCACTACGCTCCCAGTAAGCCCCTCTGGCTTTTGCCCACCCCTTTTGCCCAGCTTCAGCCCGGCGATTGGCAACAGGTGCGGCATCTGGCGACCGGTCATTCTCACCTAGGCATCCTCAGTTTTGCCGCGGATTCCCAGGCTCTGCTGAACACCCTCTCCTGCCATTGGCCGGGGATCACGTTCAGTTTGGAGTGTTTGGGTTCGGATCTCAAGGCAGCCGCCCGCGCCCTCTTTGCCAGCTTGCGCCGCCTGGATGAGGGAGATGCCACACTCCTGTTGGCAGAACCCCCGCCCATCTTGACGGGGTTGGGCTATGCGATGATGGATCGGCTACGCCGGGCCAGCAGCCTATGGAACCTTCCCCCCTCGTTGCCATCGTAATGGGCAGCGATTCCGATCTGCCCACCCTTGCACCCGCCGCCCAGGTGTGCGAAGCATTCGGGATCCCTTACCAGATGCAGATCCTCAGCGCCCACCGCACCCCCGAGGCCATGGTAGAGTTTGCCCGCCGCGCCCATACCCAAGGGATCCGCGTCATTATTGCCGGGGCAGGGGGAGCAGCCCATTTGCCGGGGATGGTGGCGTCCCTCACCCCTCTGCCGGTGATCGGGGTGCCGGTGCTCAGCCCATCCCTGCAGGGGATCGACTCCTTATACTCGATTGTGCAAATGCCCAAAGGGATCCCGGTGGCCACGGTGGCCATTGGCAACGGCTACAATGCGGGTCTGCTGGCGGTGCAGATCCTGGCCAGTGGAGATCCCGACCTGCTCCGGCGAGTGATCGCCTATCGGGAAAGCCTAAAACAGGCGGTGCAGGAGAAAAACGATCAGTTGCAAGCCCAAGGGTGGAAAGCCTATCTCGACTCCACCGGCAAAGCATAAGAGCATAATTTAGAGAACGTTGACCTATCTTGCCGCCTTGCAAAGGGCCAGATAGGGCCGAGTTTTGGGAGTTGCCATCGGTGAAACATCAATCGGGTCGCCCTTCTTCCGGCCAGGGATCCTGGTCAGAGTATCTGCAGCGGGTGGGGCGTGGGGCAGTGGAGACGGGATCCCAAGTTGCTCTGTGGATCCTAGCAGGGCCGCAATGGCGGGTTCTGGCCCTGTCGGGCTTGGCATTGGCGGGGCTGGCCTTCTGGAACGGGCGGCTGGCTCTTTCTTTGGGGGTGGGTACCTTGGTGATGTTGGGGCTACAGGGGATGCGCAGCCCTGAGTTCAACCGCCGCTGGCGGGAGTGGCGAGCTTGGTTTCGTCAGGCGGATCGCTCGCTTTTGCTGGCAATTGGTTCGGGAGCAGCCGCCACCTTCGGCACCTACACCCTTGTCTCCATCTGGGCGGAATCCAACCAGCGTTGGCTGGCCACCGGCGCCATTTTACAGGGATTGGCCACCCTAGCCTTGTTGTCGCTGCTGTTTGGGGAGTGGCTCAGCCGCCGACAAGAGCGGCAACGTTCTCAATTGGAGCGCGATCTCAGCGACGTTGCCTCTCCCGATCCCTTCAGACGGCTGGCGGGCGTTCGCCGCTTGCAGAGTTTAATGTCTCACTTGGATCCCGAGCAAACCCGGCTGGCGGTGGATTATCTGCGGTTGGCCCTCGACCAAGAAACGGTAGCCGTCGTGCGGGAAGCCCTGCTGGAAGCCCTACAGGGATGGGGGATCCTGCGCCGCCTCAACGATTTGACCGATCTCAAGCACCCCAGCAGGGATCCCTCTTCAAACTAATGTCACTCCCAACTTTCGGGCCTTAGAACCCAGATAATGCAACGGTTTGAAAGGCGTGTCTACGTTGGACGCGCTTTCCCCTCAGGGGACAGGGATCCTGCTGTTTGGGATAGAGCACCTTGTTTGCAGAGGTCATGCACAGGGTAGCTGCCAAAGAGCTTCAAGGTTTCGGCAATCGATTCCAGCGCCGCAATCACCTCGGCATCCAGATAGGGCTGGCCAACAGGATTCTCCAGATCGACAAAAAAGACATAAGTCCCTGCCGATTTTTTGGTGGGGCGCGACTCAATACGGGACATGTTTAAACCTCGCTCCGCAAACACTTGCAGAGGTTTCAGCAGTGCTCCCGGCACATTGTGGGGCAGGCTGAAGGCCAAGGAAGTATGGGATCCCCCCGGAGAAGCAGGATTGGCCAGGGCTCCATCCTGCTGACCCAAACGGGAAAGTGGCGCACGGCCAATGACCCAAAAGCGGGTGCAATTATCGGGGTGATCGTTGATCGGGCAGGCCAAGACCGGCAGTTGGTAGAGGGTGGCAGCTCGTTCTGAGGCGATGACGGCGGCGTTGGGCTGCTCCTGCAGGCGGTCCAATTCTTCGGTGGTCGAGCGGGTTGGGATCAAAGTGGCCTGGGGCAGATGGGATCTCAGCCAAGCCTGACATTGGGCCAACGCTTGCGGGTGGGAATAGACCTGCTCAATGTGCTCCAACTGGGAGGCACGTCCGATGAGGGCATGGCGAATGGGCAGGATCAGCGCCTGTCGGATCCCTAGCCCCTCCAGTTGCCACAGGGCATCCAAGGTCATCGAAACCCCGCCCTCTACGGAGTTTTCCACCGGCACCACCGCCCATTGTTGCTGGCCGACAGCTACCGCTTCTAAACAGGCGCTGATCGTTGGGTAGGGCACCAAGGGATGGGATCCCTGGCTGTGCAGGTGAGGCTGCTCAGGGCAGGCCAGCAAAGCTGCCAACTCTGTGTAGGTTCCAGCAGGGCCAAGAAAGGCCACCGGCGAAGGGGAAACGTTCGCGCCAGCGGAGCGCAGCTCCATCAGAGCCATTCCTTCAATTGTCGCTAGGGGCCAGTTCTAACTCTATCGTCTCGGCGTCGCGCAGCAGCAAAGGACATTCAGGCTCCGGGCAACGGGGATTGGCCGCCACCTTTTCCATGGCCTTCACCACCTCCAATCGGATCAGCCTCTGCAACTCCTGATCCGCTTGAATGGCTTCCAAAGTGTGGAGAGAGCCGTGAAAACTGGTGGCGTAGCGAGGTTTGAGGTTGTTCAAGGCCAGGGCGGCAGCATCGTTACAGAATTTCTCACAGAAGCAGTAGCGCTGCTGACTCTCCATCAGCAGGATGTCGTTGACCATCTCCAGAACAGCCCGTTCCATTTGATTTTCCAGGCCCTTCAGAGGCTTATGTTCCTCCGCCATCGCTACCTCCTGATGTGAATCGAACCCGCCGCCAAGCCCCTGTCTTTCAGGGAGCAGGAGTGCTCTCGATTACCTTCGATGCTGCTCTATTCTCTGTTGACAAGTCAAGCCAAATCCCCTGCTGCTGACGCGAACAGCCTCTGGCCCGCTCCTATCCGTGCTTGAGGCAATCCAATCTGTCGTGTCAGGCATCATCAAAACCCAGAGAATTAACCAACACTCTTGGCAGACGGGCAGAAAGCCCACACAGCAACTCATAGGGAATAGTACCCAACTGATCGGCCCAATCCTGCACGGATAAACCCACATTCACCAGATTCGGGCCCAGCAGTTCCACCACATCCCCCACCTGGATATCCGGCCTCTCGGTTACATCCCACATGCACTGATCCATCGTGATCGTGCCCACCTGTTGGATCAGGCCGCCGCGCACCCATCCTCGCAGCCAGCCGGAAAGCCGCCGTGGGATCCCATCCGCATAGCCGATGGCCAGAGTGGCAATGCGACTGGGGCGAGAGGTGATGTAGCGATGTCCATAGCTCACTCCGGTCTGGGCAGGCACAGTTTGGATGTGGGTCAGCCGCGCCTTGAGTCGCAGAATCGGCTGCAGACCCGGCAGTTGCAAGTGGGGGGCAGGCGACAAGCCATAGAGGGCCAGTCCCAGGCGCACACGGGAGTAGTGGAGATGGGCCAGAGCGGCGGCTGAGTTGTCCAGATGCAGCGCCGGCAAGGGATCCCCGGCTTGACGGATCTGTTCCACCACCTGGGCAAAGCGGGCGTGCTGCTGTTCCATGACCGGAGAATGGGGCTCGTCCGCCGTCGCCAGATGGGAAAACAAGCTACAGCCCTCCAGCTCCGGGATCCGACAAATCTGCCCCCACACGGCTGCTGCTTCCTTCCAGGGGATCCCCAAACGGGTCATACCCGTATCCACGTTGACATGCACCGGGATGGGTCGCCCGGCCCAACGGGCTACCTGACACATCAGCGGGATTTGCTCTGCACAGGTGAGGCTGACCTCCAACCGGGCTGCCATGGCCTGCTGTAGTTCTGCCCAGGTATTCAAAGCTCCCAACACCAGAACCGGAGCCTGCAGCCCCGTTTGCCGCAACTCGATCCCTTCGGCCAGGGTGGCCACACACAGCCCCTTGGCACCAGCCGCAACAGCCACGGGAGCCACCAACTGTGCTCCATGCCCGTAGGCATTGGCCTTCACCACCGCCCAGATCTCCGTATCCGGCGACAGGCGAGCCTGCAATAGCCGCAGATTTTCCCGCAACTGGGCCGCGTCAATTTCCACCCAAGCCCGACTGGTCAACAGCTCCAGGTCAATCGCGCAATCCAGCTCCGCCGAGGGATTTGCCCTCTGGGATCCATTCCCCTGCACCCCCGGAGCAGCCGCTCTCAAAGTGCCCTGCGCCGCCGGCGCGACCGGTTCTCGATTCACCGTTCACCCCCCACACCCAAAACCCGTCCTGATTAGATTTAGGTTTAGCGCAAAGTCCACTCGGGCGCCATCCACAGCAACGGCACGTCTGGGATCCCAACAGCCTCGTTGCTCTCCAACAGCCGGCCCAGCCAAGCGGCTTGTCTTTGCGAGGACAATCCCTGGCTTAACAGTCGTCGCAGGACTCGTTGGAAACTCTCTCCCTCACCCGCCGGTGACAAAGAGGGATCCCCGGTCATGCGCCGCAGATCCTCCACCGCCTCCGTGTACCCCCCCAAAGCATCCACCAAGCCCACCTCCACAGCCTGTGCCCCGGTGAAGATGCGCCCATCGGCCAACTGTCGCACCCGGGCTTCATCCAAGCTCTGCCGCCGCGCGATCATCTCCGCCTCCAGCACCTCATCTGCCTTTTCTGGCAAGTGCTGGCGTCCTTGGGCCACATCGCGAATGAACTGCTCGAGGGTATCCTCCACCAAGTTTTGCAGAAGGCGCTGCTCTTGAGGAGTGGCACTGCGGAAAGGAGAGAGAAGGTCTTTGTACTCGCCGGTTTTGAAGGTCTGCGGCTCTATGCCGTAGTTCTCCAGCAACTTACCAAAGCTGAGGCCGCTGATGATAACCCCTATGCTGCCGGTCAGGGTGCCAGGGTTGGCATAGATTTTGTCGGCAGCGCTGGCCACGTAGTACCCCCCACTGGCAGCAATGTTTTCTAGGATAGCGATCACCGGCTTGTCCGCCTCGTGCAGAGCAGTTACAGCACGGTAGAGTTCCTGGCTGGATCCCACAGCTCCGCCGGGACTGTTGATGCGCAGCAATACAGCCTTGACAGAGGGATCCCGTGCTGCCTCCCGCAACTGATCCAAAGGGGAAGTGGGCAAACTCACCAAAGCCGAGCCACGTGGGCTGCCTATCGCTCCTTCCAGGGTGACCACCTCGATGCGATCCGCCCCCCGTGCGGCCTCTAGACCGACCCCGCCTCGGGTAGACTCTGGGGCAGGGCGCGTGCCCCCGACAATGGCCGCGATAAGGCAGACGACCAGCAAAGAAGCTGCCAAAGTGCGGTTAAGCAGAGTTTCTTGTGTCACAGGCCCCTCAATTGCCACTGACTCCGTTCTACCACCCTGCGGGCTTCTCGCAACGTCTGACACCAAAAGGCTGAGAACCAAGCAAACTCCTCATCTCGGTTGAGCCATCCAAGCTATTGACAAGGATCCTCCACTTATTTACGATCAGGTTCCAGCGTTTTTTACCGCTGAGGCATCTTCTGCAGGTTGCCAGTGTAAGCTGGAGTAGAGGGTAGGATCCTTGAGCGGGATTCTGGCTCGAAGCCAAGTGATTGGGGCTTTAGCTCAGTTGGTAGAGCACTTCAATGGCATTGAAGGGGTCAGCGGTTCAAGTCCGCTAAGCTCCATCCCCAGAGGACCGATAGCAGTCGTGGCTTCTATTACCATCTATTTCTACTGCTTGCGCTAGCGGGCCGGAGGCCTTAGCAGGAAGCAAGCGGTTGTTTGTTTCACCTTGACGGTGAGATAAGTGACTATGCGTTGCGAAACGGTTCAGCAACATCTCCCCAAGCCCAGACAGTCCTATCCAGCAAGGCTTCTGGGCTTCTTAAGTGTCCACAAAGGCTCGGCAAAATCTACCCCCAACTCCTCTCCTGTAAGGCGGCCTTCCCTCACCTCCGGCTTCTCTCCCCCTGGGAGAGGGGAGTTAGGGATCGACGCAGCAAGCCGTTTCATTGCTGTTTGAAATAATGAAAGTATTCTGCTTGGGAGCAAACCTTAGGCAGCAAGGGATCCTCCGCTGTTTTCACCCTTTCCACGGAGAGGATCCTGACCTATCTCAGGGGCTTCCACCAGGCGATTTCCCAACTCACGCTTGCCCCTCTCCCTGACGGCGGATTAAGAAGCGGATTTCCTGAAGGAGAACCTCAAAGCGTTGATCCGACTCGGCCTGCCGCTGCCGCAATTCTCGCACTTCCTGCCTTAACTCCAGGACGACTTCGGCGAGACGCCCTGAAAGGGTCTGCAAGGCAAGCTGAGCATCGGTAACCTGGGCAACTGTATTGGCCACCCTGGTCACAGCTTCGGCCAACTGGACAAACCGCGTCTCAATTTCCTCATTGGTCATGGCCGGGTGTGTCTTGCTTGGCTAATGATTAGCTCATTCTACCCTGCACGGTATGGAGTGTCACTCTCTGAGAATGGGCCGCAATTTTGAGGAAAAACCGGCTGGCCAACGGGGGTTATCAACCCAGGGATCCCCCATTCGCGCAAGTCAGCTGGCCAGCGCTATGAGGGTGGTGTAAATCCCTTGGAGGGACGCAGTGGCCTGGCTCCAGAGGATGTGGGTTAACGACCACCTATCCAGACCCATGGCCCCGCACAACAGCAGCAGATACAGGTTGGCAAACGTGAAGAGCGAGGCCGCCCGATCTCGGTCGCAGGGATCCTGCAGCAACTGCACCGCCTTCCAAACCAAGAGGGATCCCAGCAGCGCCGCCGCGCTCAGATAAAAGGATCCCAGCATCCCTAAGGGGTAAACCAGCAACAGGCTGACCGGAACCATCAGCAGCGCGTAGAGCAAAATCTGTGCGGCAGTGAGTCTTTCGCCCGCTACCACCGGCAGCATCGGCACCCCGGCACGGGCATAGTCTTCCCGCTTCAGAATGGCCAAAGCCCAGAAGTGGGGTGGAGTCCACAAAAAGATGATGGCGAACATCACCCACGCGGCCCAGCTGAGCTCGCCTGTGGTTGCTGCCCAGCCCACCAAAGGTGGGATGGCTCCTGCCGCTCCACCGATGACGATGTTCTGCGTGCTGGAGCGCTTCAGCCAGTGGGTGTAGACCCCCACGTACACCAGGATCCCCACCATGGCCAAACCGGCAGCCAGCAGGTTGGTGAAAATAGCCAACAACCCAAAGGCAGCCAAAGCCAGGATCCCCGAAAAAATCAGAGCATCCCGCGCCCGGATTCGACCGGAAGGCAGGGGACGATGGCGGGTTCGCTCCATCATCCGATCGATATCGGTGTCATACACCATGTTGATGACGTTGGCTGCCGCCGCCGCCATTCCTCCCCCCAAAAGGGTGATGAAAAACCTGAACGGGTCGGTGTTGCCTGCCATCCACATGGCCCCAGCCGTCGTCATCAGCAAGAGGGCGATGATCTTGGGCTTCACCAACTGGCTGTAGCTGCGCAAAACCTGGACAAGCGCCTGGCGCTCGCACCCCAGAGCACATGGGCTCTGCTCGGCAGGGATCCCCCCTATTGGCTCCTGGTAGGAAGCCAGACGGTCAGTTAAAACGCTATTTTGCATGGAAATTCACTCACCGGTCATTTCTGCGGTTACGGCCATCCACCGGCCTTCTTCCCCTCGGCTTCGCATTTGCCAGGCCAGCACCGTAAAAGCCAGCAAACAGGCCAGCAAAGCTGCCCCCACCATCTGATGGGCCACCGTCAGAGGCTCCACCTGCAGCCGGTAACGGTAGGTCAAAACGCCGATCCCCACCTGAACCAGCAGCAGGCCAACAGACCCATGGCCCAAGAACTTGAGAAGGCGGGGGATCCGCTTGCGCCGCAGCCCGGTGGCCACCGCTACCGCCAACACCCCAAGGGTGGCCGGAGCAACCCCCAGCAAGTGGCTATTCATCACCCAGCACAGCTCGCCGGCAGCAAAGCATTGATGCAAAGCCCATTGGGAGGCCACCAAGGCGCCCAGAAGGCTCTGGACATACACCAGCAGCACCGCCCCCAAGCCCAGCCAAGGCAAGTAGCCGACGGAAAATGGCCCTTCACCCAGTCGCAGCGGCAGGATGGAGTCCTTAGAACCGGCTCTTGTCCAGATCAGTAATCCCAGGGTGAGCAAAGTGGCAAAAAACAGCAGGCCCGTGCCCAAGTGGGCCGTCACAATATCAAAGCGCAGCAGCTCCGTGACCGTCAGCCCACCCAGGATCCCTTGCACCAAGACCAGGGCAAAAGCCAAACTCAAACCCCAGGGCAGCCACGCAGGCAATGCCTGACGCTTCAGCCAAGCAAACCCCATTAGAACCAAGGTAGCCAAGCCTACCCCAGAAGCCACCATGCGGTGAAACCATTCCAAAAAGACTTGCAGGTTCATCTGCTGGCTGGGCACAATTGCCCCGTAGCAAAGGGGCCAATCTGGACAAGACAGCCCAGCATTCATGACGCGGGTGGCACTGCCCAACCCCATTAACAGCCAAGTGGCCAATGCTAACCCCAGTAGGGCTTGCCCCATGCGCCGGGAAAGCTTGCCCGAAGGCACGGGATCCCGCCGGGAAGAAGGTTGGGATTGAGAGATCGAAGAGTCCATCGCAGTTGAAGGCAGAACATTAAGCCAACGGTTCAAGCAGCCTGCACTGAAGAAATCGGTTGGGCTGACAAGACGCAGCGGGTTCGGTAGCAGATGATTCTGAAAACGAGGGTGCAGGTTACTCGCTAACGAACCCTAGAAGCCAATCCTAAATGCGGTTTTGCGTCTGGCGAAAGCTTTTTAAGAATTTCTTTCTTGGCTCACAATCCCAGGCACCCCCACGAAGTCAAGCCAGCACCGGCCAGCAGACCAATCCTTTCCCCCTGCCGCAAAACCTCTGCGCCAGGACGGATCCCCCACAGGGTGTCCATACATCACTCCCTTGGCCAAGACTTCCTGGCCAATACAGCAACTTTTGCCAAGGGAAGCAGCCTGCCACAAGACTGCCTTTTGGAGTCTGTAGTCTGGAGCCAGCTCTTGCTCGGTGGCGGGATGACCAGCTTCTGGGCACAGAGATTCCCAAAAATTCTGTCAGGGCCAGCTCCGCTCCGGCTTGGGATCCATATACGTCGTTGCCAGATCTAGGATGCTGGCGGAGAGGGTCACGATGGCAGCGAAGTTTCCCGGTATTGGCCAACAAAGAACCTTGCTCTCACTCAAGAGCTCAGGTAGGTATCTGGACTTAGACTTAGGTCGAAATCTCGAACAGCTCCAGCACTGAAGAAAATTGCTGTAGGAATCCTCACCTCAAGTATAGGCAAGTTATAATCCCAGCAGCCTCTGTGGAGATTGCTCTCTTATGTCTGTAAAGCTCCTGCCTCAGTGTGAGAACTTGAAAGAGCAGGTTGAAGCTATCCTGCAACTCTGGCATCAGGATTCCACTTTTTCAGGCAAGCAAGATACCACTCGGATTCAAGCTTCCCTCAGCAAAGCTATTTCTCCAACCTTCGAGATTGTCTTTGCCGGTGCTTTCAGTGCTGGCAAGTCTATGCTAATCAATGCCCTCTTAGAAAGAGAGCTTCTCTACAGCGCCGAAGGGCACGCCACAGGGACAGAGTGCTACATCGCCTACGCAGAGCCAAATGCGGAGAGGGTAGTGCTCACTTTTCTTAGCGAGCAGGAAGTGCAAGAACAGATGACCGCCTTCTGCGCTTTCCTAAACTTGGCTCCGTCACTCAGCAGGCTGGAAGACACTGCACTGAACCCCCTGAAGGAGCGTGCTGAGGCTATTATTCAGCAGGAGGGAGGCAAAAGCAAGTCAGAGCGGGCGAAGCAGGCGGATGCACTTCGCTTGTTGATTACAGGTTTCCAGCAGAACCGGGACAAAATTCACCCTACCGAGAACAAAGTTTTCTCAATGGAGCAGCTCAACTTCGGCAACCTAAGAGAAGCTGCGGGTTTTGCCCGGCGCGGCGCCAATAGCGCAGTTTTGCGAAAGGTGGAATACTGTTGCCACCACCCCTTGCTGGAAGATGGAAACGTTATTGTCGATACTCCTGGGATCGATGCTCCAGTCAAAGCGGATGCAGAGCGTACTTATCGAAAAATTGCCGATCCGGATACGTCCGCAGTTGTTTGCGTTCTCAAGTGTGCTGCAACGGGTGAGCTGACCAAGGAAGAGACAGAGCTTATTGAGCATATTCAAAGTAATGATAGCATCAGGGATCGGGTCTTCTATGTATTTAACCGGATTGACGAGACTTGGTACAACGCACAACTAAAGCAGAGACTGGAAAACATTATCGACCAGCAATTTCGTCAGCTCCGCATATTCAAGACGAGCGGCCTTCTTGGCTTCTATGGTTCCCAGATCAAGACAACTACCCCTGAGGATCGATTTGGACTGGATACAATCTTTTCAGAAAGCATCAAAGAATTGGGTGGTGAGGAAGAAACGCCCCAGTTTGTCAGCGAGTTTAATAAGTACTGCACGTCGGGTAGGCTAGTTGGATCCCCGTTCCGCCCTTCTGTACATGGGTACGACACACCCATAAATAACTACGTTCGGATTCTGAGGGAGTGGGGAAAACCTTTGATTGAGTATATGATTAAAGATAGCGGTATTGAAGACTTTCGGGCTGGGATCACTCGTTATTTAACGGAAGAAAAGCGACCACAGCTATTTTCTGCGCTGGCTGATGATTTGCAACCTCTCTGCATCGAGATGAGGAAGTCCTATCTAGATCTCTACCGAGACATTGATAGCCAGCCCAAAGAGATTGACAGCATGATTTCCTATGAGCTGACGCTGATCAATCAGCAGCTAGCCAGTATTGGCCGAGAGTTTGACGAGCATATCCAGACAGTAGTCAATAAAGTTATTAACGGAGAAAACAAAGAATTTGAGAACGATTTCCGTAAATTGCAGGCTAGGATGGTACGGAGGCTAGATGAGCTTTTGGATACTTTTTCGTTGGACAATGTTTACAGTCAAGCCGTTCGCATTCGTCCCCGCAACTCCACAGCTCCATTCTTAGCTGTATTGGTCGAAGCCTTTTACTATTTATCCAACCATCTAGAAGACATCCTGGTAGAATCAGCCAGCACGCTTGTAGAGAACTTCTTTCGTCGCCTTGTTGATGAAGTTCGCAGCTCGAGCTACTACAGGCAGTTGTTTCGCCTACTGGGATCCGATGGGGACTTGGAGAAAAAGCTTCTTTTGGTTAAGGAGGTAACTTTGAGTTCTCTTGTCAATGGTGCCCGAAAAGAGTGCGACCGCTACCTCAGAGAAAGTCCCCGCTTCTACGACGAAGGAACATTCTCGATCTACCAGTTTCGAGAAGTCCTAAAGCAAACCAGCCAATCTTATGACATCTCTGCTATTCGCGACGCAGAGCCTGGAATCCGACAATTACTCAAGCTTGACTTTGAGCCGAAAATTAGCCAGACAGTGCGTTCTAGCTTCCGACAAGAGACCAACAATACTCTAAAAACTCAGCTATTGCCGGTTGCCAAGCAAGTAGCCGACGAGATTTTACAAAAGTACCCAGAAGCAAAGCAGTTCATGGAAGCAGCTCTCAGAAAAGAGGCCGAAGAAAAAATTGCGCTTAACCAACAGCGGCTAAAAGAACTGGAGGCAAGCATAGACAAGTATAACCAAGCTGTTTCTGGGATCAACCTCTGCTTGCAAGCTTTGGGCCTCAATCGTGAGATGCTGCCCTTGATTACTCGTCCTGAACCTTCCTCTGTTGGTGAGTCAGTTCAAATTTTGGCAAGTCTTCCTGAACAGCAAGTAGGTGACAGCAATGCAAGCGAAGCAGTCGCTCTTGGTCGTTCTACACCCATAGACGAGAGTTTTCCAGAGTTGGATAGCATTCTCGATGATTTGAGATAGAGCGGCTTGTCTTTGTTTTTGGCCTTTCACTTGATCCAGATAAAGTCATGGGATCCAAATCGATACCTCTACAGCAGCACCCAGAAGGGATCCTCTCCGTAGGGGAGAAAGCTTTCAAGGTTGCTAACTTGGTCAAAGCAGCCCAAGAGGACTTGACCAAGAAAGAAGAGCTGCATCGCTTGTTCATTGCGGCCTTGAGATCCTCAGGGCTCCTGCCGCCGGAAGACTTGCTCAACATTGCCAGTAGCCTTCTTGCTCCCAAGCCAGAAGAAAAATTGTTGCAAGAAGCGAAGTGGTTTGGGCAGGGACTTGCTTGTCAGCTCTTGGTGCCGGGCAAGAAAGATTGGGAAAAAGGCAGAGTCAGATTGCGGATCACTGTAGAGTTTGAGCCAGAGGATACAGTCTCAGAGGGCGGCAGCGGATCCCCTCTGGATGACCTTCGCGGAGGTGAGGAATAACTTAACTGGAAAAATGCACCAGGAGGTTGATCAAGTGCCAGATAATCTTTCTGAACAAGCTCAAGATTGCTTTAGCGAGCTCGACAGCCCTCCAGATCAGGAGGCAGTGGATCTCTTTTGGATGACATTCGGGAAGATGTAAGCTCATAAAATGAACTGGTTAGAGCGGAGTTCGTACCATGGCTGAGCCAATGCTTTTCAAATCTGCTGATACACAGACTGTTGTTCAAGTTGGTGACCAGGTTTATCTCCCAAACACTTTGCATGAAGTGATCGTCTCTTTTCTCCTAAGCAACAGAGATTCAATAAACAAATACCTTGAGTCTAAGAAAATTAGTACTGATATAATAAGCCTAATAAGCGGGATAAGTTCTCGACTATTGCGACCCGGTCGAGGATGGGTTTCTGGACAAATATCGATTAAAATTTGCCTAGAGTTTATCCCTGAAGATCAAACTTTGGTTTCCGAAACCCCAGATCAAGATCGCGTTCCCATTGATGTTGTCTCTTCTCCCTTAGATGACTTGCGAGCCACTTAGGTTTGGTCGGCCATGATGGAAACAAGAACGAGTCAGCGCATCTTCATCCCAGCATCTGTGCGGGAGTATGTCTTCCAAAGAGATGGCTTCCGCTGCCGCGGTTGCGGAAAATCGTCCCCAGAGGTACAGCTTCAGATTGATCACATCCTTCCCATTGCCCAAGGGGGCAGTAACGATATCAGCAATCTGCAAACGTTGTGCAAAACCTGCAACCGACGCAAAAAGGATCGACGGGATCCCCGCTTTCGCCGCCACTTTGACCTATAAGTTCTGGATCCTTTGCCCGCGTTTCTCCCTTGAAGCGGGAGAGGGGAGGTCTCTGCCGCAAAAACAATCCTAGACAATAGGCGGGAAACTCAAAAACGGCATTCGGGTCAGGACTCCCGGCGCTGAGCCGACTTCAACTTCCAGCCCCTCGGCAGGATCGAATTTGGTGCGCACGTATCCCAATCCCAGGTACTCTTGCGAAGTTAGGCCTGCACTGGTCAGCAGCCCAATCTTTTCCCCCTGCCGCAAAATCTCTGTGCCAGGATGAGCTTCTCCTTGGAGGCGGATCCCCCACAAAGTTTGCCGAATGCGCCGGTAGGTTACCTGCTTGGCCAAGACTTCCTGGCCAACGTAGCAACCTTTGTCAAGGGAAACAGCTCGCCACAGGCCGGCTTCTAGGGGGTTGTAGTCTGAGGTCAGCTCTCGGTCGGCGGCGGGGCGACCCGCTTCTAGGCGGAGGACTTCCCACAGCTCAGGTGGGGCCAGCTTGGCTCCGGCTTGGAGCAAGCATTCTTCAAGAGCGACTTTCTGGTCAATGGTGCCCCAGAGGGTAAACCCCGGCTGGGCAAGACCCGTGCCACAAGCCAGATGGACAGGGATCCCCTGGATCTCCACGGCGCAGTGCTCATTGAGCCTGGTCGGAATCTCTTCTGAGCTCACCACTTGCTCCAGGAGAGCCTGACTCTGGGGGCCGAGCAACCCAAAACCAAAGGTCTGGTCCGTCTCATCTTTCAACTCTGCTCCCCGCACCAAAGGCAGCATACGCCCCAAACTCTGCATCAGCAGGCTGCGCCGCTGGGGCGAAGTCCAGATCCAGCAGTCTTCTTCTCCCGCGTACACCGTGGCCAGATCCAGGATGCCAGCAGTGGGGGTCACGAAAACCGTGTCGGCCCCCTGCCCTGGCTGGAGGGCCTTCAGATTTTGGGTGCTTTGGTTGTGCAGATAGTCCAAGCCTGGGGATCCCTTCATGCGCAAACGGCCCCACCCGGAGCGATCCAGAAGCAGGGATCCCGTGGAAACAGCAGCTAGAAGAGACATCGCTCACCCCAGAGATGGGCTTTGGTTTTCTTCTCTACCCTAGAATAGGCTAGTTCACCCTACCGTCTGTGGCAGACCCCCGGCGTACTGAACTGTGATTGAGGTTGAAGTCCACCAACAGTTGCGGCAGCTTTTGCGGCAGTCTCCCGAAGCCCTGTGGCCCCACCAGTTGACGATGGCTCGCATGGTGGCGCGGGGGTTGCGGCTGGGTCGCAGCACCTTGATCCAGGTGCCCGCTGGGGGTCAGCACCGCCTCAGTTACCTGCTGCCAGCCCTGATGTGGCCCAACCCCACCTTGCTCTGTGCCACAGCTCCTGTGCAGGCGCAAATTTTGGGGGAAGAGATCCCCTGGCTACAGCACACCCTGCAGTTGCATAAGCCTGTCCTGCAAAAAGACCGCTGGCCGGATCCCGATTTCCAGGGGTTGCTGTTGGTGGATCCCCTGGATTGGCTGCAAGCTCGCCTGAGAAAGGGATCCTCGCAAGTGCCGACAGGGATCCCTTTGATCCTGGATGGAGCCGAAGACCTGGAAGATTGGGCCTACCAGGCGCTAACGGTGACCCTGGAAGCCAGCCATTGGCAACAGCTCCGGCAAATCTTCCCTGCCGAGGCGGAGCAGCTCTCCCAGGTTCAGGTCAATTTGTCCCTTCAGCTTTTGCGGCGGCCTCTTTCCCGCTGTCTGCTTCATGCGGATGAACAGGTTCACCTGGATGCTGTGCTGTCTTTGGTGACAGGCTACCCCGGCTGGCTGCCGGATCCCTGGGATCAAATCCGCCGGCGGCTCAGCTCTGAGGGGGATCCCGTCTCCAAATGGATTTGGTGGGCCGAAACCGACCGAGAAACCGGTCGCCTCACCCTTCACCACAGCCCGGCGGCTCTGCAGGATTGGTTGGCCCCCATTTGGGCCACACAGCCGGTGGTGATTATTGGGGAAGCGCTGGATCTGGATCGCCAGGCGGAAACCTATCGGCGACGGTTGGGCTTGCCGGATCTGACGCCGCTGCGGTTTGCCTCAGGCGAGGGTTGGCCACGTTCTGGCGGGGCGGAGCTTTCCCTTTACTTGCCGCGCCTCCCCCTGCCCAACAGCCCTCTATTTCGGGATCACCTGCTGCAAGAGCTGAAAAACTTGATCCCTCAAGCGCAGGGCTTCGTGGTGGTGTTGGTGTCGGATCAACCTCTGCAGGCACAGGTGGGGGCGGCTTTGGCTGCCGAATTCGGCTCGCGGGTGCGGGTAAACAGCCCTTTTCCGGGCGAAAAGGGCATTTTGGTCTGCGACTGGCCCTACTGGCTACACCACAAGGCCGGCTTGCCTCGCCCTGAGCTGATGGTGATCGCCACTTTGCCCTTCCCTTCTGTGGAAGACCCAAGGGTGGCCGGACGGGTGCAATATCTGCAACGCACCCAGCAGGACTGGTTTCGTCAGTACCTTTTGCCGGTGGCTGCTGCCCAGTTGCAACGGGCCGTCGCGCCTCTGCGGCAAGGCTCTGATTCGGGAGAAGACCCCAGCTCTCCCACTCGATGGGTGGCTATTTTGGATAGCCGCATTATCGTCCGCAGCTACGGCGTCTCTCTTCTCAATGCCTTGGGGCCAACTTTACGGGTCGAGCAGCGCAGCCAATTGTTCGTTTAGGGATCCCTGGGCCTCTTGCTCGAGTTGATGGGATGTATGGTCATTTTAAACAGGAATGAAACATTTCTGTCCAGCTCCTCTCTCCCTCTGGGAGAAGGTCTGGGGGTGGCCGCGGAAGCAGCGCGGAACGCCTGGGGAGTGTCTCAATCTAGTTTGGAATGACTATATTGAGGATTTTTTGGCTTGAGCGACTGAGAGAAGGCTTGCTCAGCATAGAGGGGAGATTTGTATCCTAGAGAGCCAAAGTCAACTGGGATCCAAGCTATTCTGAGGGTGAATCACTCCTACTCACCTTCTTCTCATGATCAGTCCTGCTCTCAGCTCCGATACAGCACTGCGCACGCAAGCGGTTTGGAAGCCGTTGCGGCAGGCCATTGTGGAAAGCTCGGGTTTTCGGGGATGGCTCCAGGGCCGGGAGTTGCCCACTCAGGAAGCAGAGCTGGATCAACTGGTGCATAGCTACCTCGAGCAAACCTTGTCTCACCTGGCCTATTAGGATCCCCAGAGTCCCAGCCAGAGGGGCAAGGTCAGCAAGGCGGCCAAGTACCCCACGGCCAAGGCAGTTACGGTAATTTCCCGATCCAAGTCGTATTCTTCCGTGAGCACCAGGGTGGCGATGGCGGGGGGCATACCGCTCTGCAGGACCAGCACCAGCTTGGCCAGAGGCGGGTAGGGGGTGAAGGCAAGGCCGATTCCCACCAAGAGCGGCACAATCACAATTTTGATCAAGAGGGCCACTCCGGCGGCAAGAAAGGATCCCCAGCGCTTCACCTGGGCCAGCCGCATCCCCAAAATCATCAAACTGAGCGGGATCATGCTCCAGGCAAAAGCCGCCAACCCTTGAGAGAGCCAACCCGGCAGGGGTTCGCGGGTCAGCAGTAGGCCCATAGCAAAAGACCAAAGAGCAGGGGTGCGCAAAATGTGGAGGCCCACCTGCCAAGGTTGGGCATGGGAACTGCCGTGGCGGCTGGCCACCCACACGCCAAACCCGTAGGCCATGAACAGAGTGCCCAGCAGATCATAGAACAGGGCCCAGCCAAAGTAAGCCCTTCCGGCCACAGCCAGACAGATGGGATAGCCCAAATACCCGGTGTTCCCCAGGGTGGCGGTTAGGTGAAAGCTGCCCTGCTGGGCACTGCTCCAACAGTTGTGGCGCTGCCACCACAGCCAAGCGCTGGTCAAGGCAAACCCCAGCCCCACCGACAGCCAGCAGATCAGGGGAGCAACCCAGATTTGACCCGACAGATCCACTCCCTGCATAAACCCAACAATGCTGAGGGGCACTCCCACCCAAAACATGAATCGCCCCAAGGCGTGGGGATCCAGCCAACGATTCCAGCCGCCGGGCAGCCCCTTCTGGAGAGCAAACCCCAGCAGCGTCCAGCCCAGCAAGGGAGGATAAACCTGAAAAAGGGTGTTGAGCACGCTCAAAGGGAAGAGGGAAGGGATCCCTAGGCAGGGATCCGCCGAGGTTCTTCACGCAGGGCGAAGATGCGTTGAATCACCTCCTCGACAACGCGGTCTGGGGTAGAGGCACCGGAGGTAATGCCGATTTGCACCGGCCCATCGGGTAGCCACCCTTCGGTAACCGTCGGGTCTTGGTGAAGAGGCTTGTGACGGATGCGGTTGTTGGGTTGGATGCAGTCGGGGCCATCGATGTGGAAGGAAGGCAAGCCCTTGGCCAGGGCAATTTCCTGCAAGTGGGTGGTATTCGAGGAATTAAACCCCCCGATCACCACCACGACATCCAAAGGTTGCTCCAGCAGCTCGAACATGGCGTCCTGCCGCTCTTGGGTGGCATTGCAGATGGTGTTAAAGCTCATGAAGTGGTTGTCTAACTCCTGGGGGCCATATTTGCGCAGCATGGTGGTCTCAAACAGCTTGGCAATGGCGCGGGTCTCCCCTTCCAGCATCGTGGTTTGGTTGGCGATGCCGATCCGCTCCAGATCGCGATCCGGATCAAAACCGGAGGAAGTGGCCTTGCCGAAGCGCCGCCGAAATTCTGCCGCATCTCCGCCCTGCAAAATGTAGCGGGCGACCCATTCCGCTTCTTCCAGGTTCAGCACCACCAGGTACTTTTCGGCAAAGGAGCTGGTGGCTACGGTTTCTTCGTGGTTGTACTTGCCGTGGATGACAGAGGTAAATTGGGCCGCGCGGTGCTTGTCCACTTGGTTCCACACGCGGGAAACCCAGGGGCAGGTGGTATCGACAATCTCATTGCCCTGCGACCGGAAAAACGCCATTTCCGATGCACTTGCCCCAAAAGCAGGCCAAATCACCACATCTTGGGGCCGGATCTGAGAGAAGTCCTTCTTGCCGTCTGGGCCTTTCTCCACAAAGCGGATCCCCATCTCCTTCAGGTGCTGGTTTACCAGAGGGTTGTGGATGATCTCGTTGGTGATCCACAGTTGCCGATCCGGAAAGCGTCGCCGCGCTTCATAAGCATATTCCACCGCCCGTTCCACACCCCAGCAAAAGCCAAAGGCTTTGGCCAGGTGAATGGTGATGTCACCCCGCTGATAGCGGTAAGCCTGGGCGCGGATTTGCTCCACAAGGGGGCTTTTGTAGGTGGTTTGCAGCTCCAGTTGAGCTTGATCCTTGTGTTCTTCAAATCCCTTGGCAAAGTAGGTGCTGGATCCGCGCAGGGCTTTGCGCAGGGCCCGTGGGTCTTGGGGAGAGCTATCCGGGGAAGTAGGTTGGAAATAAGCCATGGTTACGGTTGGAGATACGCACTGCTCAAGCAGACGGCGAAGGGATCCTGATCTCAGCTTACGCCCAGTCTCGCATCGGTGGGCCATTCCAGCATGCTTTCCCTAGGGCCAGCGACAAGATTGTCAAGTCAACTATAGAATTGCAGGTAGAATTGCAGGGGATCGAAGCTGTTGAGCCAAAGCCAGAAAGCAGAGGGATCCCTTTGGGAATTGGCCGTTATTGGGGCGGTTGATCCTGCATTTCCAGTTGGCGCACCCGTTCCTGTAATTGGCGGGCGGTGGCAGAAAAGCTGCGCCCAGGCCAGAGGAGAGAGCCCAGCCCCACCGTCAACAGGCCCAGGCCGACGGCCACGGCGATGAGGAATCCCAAGGGCAGCTCCACCGAGCGCCACATCAAGAAGTGTACGGTCAGGGTGGTGGGGTTTTGTCCGGCCAGGACTGCCACTCCCACAGCCAGCAGCAGTGTCAAGACCAGGTTGAACAGCAGCAGCATCAGGGATCCCGTCGCAACAGTTCCATTCTGCCTTGTCTGCTGGGGGGGTAGCTCAAGCCCGCACACTCCCGTCGGGTAGGGTGGCTCCGCTGAGGTCAGCGCCGGTCAGCACTGCTCCGCCGATTTTTGCCCCGCTCAGATCGGCTCCCTGCAGTTGTGCACGGGTTAGCTTGGCTTCCCAAAGGTAGGCACCGTGCAAGTTGGCTTCCCGCAAGTCGGCAAAGCTGAGATCCGCGCCGATCAAGTTGGCTTCCCAAAGATTGGCCCCGCGGAGGTTGGCCCCCATCAAGTTGGCCGAGCTGAGATCGGCGCCGCGCAAATCGGCTTCCTGCAGGTTAATGCCACTCAGCTTGCCAAAGGAGAGGTTGGCCCTTCTCAGATTCACCCCTTGCAAGTTGGAGCGCACCAAGTCCACCCCCACCAGGTTGGATTCTTGAAAGTTGCGCTCGCCAGAGGCATATTCTGTCAGCAGCTCGTCAGCAGTTGTCACTCGGGGCATGGCCGGATACTGCCATCCGTGCGTTAAGCTTAACAATTTCTGGCTGCTCAACGGGGTACTGATGACCGCTCCGAAAGACCTACGAAACGCTAACAAACACTTCCAGAGTGTTCAGTGCCTGTCGCGTCTCTGCTTTCTTCCTGCTTCCACGACTCGTGACTGGTAGTAAGCTTCAGGCTTACCACCCCGCCAGAGGAATCTCCACAGGCGTCTCTTTCCCCAGAGCTTGGGGTAGTTGAGCGCTTTAAGTAGCACTCAAAATACCACCGCACCAGGTTCAGCGCTGCATTGCGGTCGCGGTCTATCCCCAGACCACAACACGGGCAGCGAAATACCCGCTCGCTGAGTGGCATCTTCTGTTTGTGGCCACACCGTGAACACAGTTGGCTGGACGGATAAAACTTATCCGCCACCACCACCTGACAGCCGTAGAGCCGGGCCTTGTACTCTAGCTGTCGCCGTTCGCGATAGCGGGACGGAGTCCTCAACTCGTAGAACCCACAGTCTGACAAGGATCCCGCCAGTTTGCGGTTCTTGAGCAGGTTCCTCACCTGCAAGTCCTCTATCACCACCACTCGGTATCTCTTGGCCAGGTAAGTCGTCAGCTTGTGCAGATTGTCTTGCCGAATGTCTGCCACCCGCTTGTGAGCTTTGCCCAACTGCACCACCGCCTTCTTGCGGTTGGCAGAGCCTTTCTGCTTACGGCTCAGCCGCCGTTGCAGCCTGACCAAACGCCGCTGGGCCTTGCGGTAGGGCTTGGGATTGGGAAACACTTCCCCGCCGGAGCAGGTGGCCAGGTGATGGATACCCAAATCCACTCCCACCACCTCTCCGGTCTTCTCCACCTGGGGTGTTGGAGCTTCGTACTTGAAGGAGATGTACCAATGTCCGGCTCTCAAGCTAACAACCACGTTCTTGGGTGTGGTCACCGGGAGCAGCTCTGCACAGCGCAGCCAACCGAAGATAGGTACCTTGATGCGGTTGCCAGAAGTGCGAATACTCCCTTCCAGGTAAAAGCTGTCTCGCACTCCCTTGCGTTTGAAGCGGGGAAACTTCCCCAACCCACCCCGCCAGCGCTTAAGGGCTTGCTCCAAGTTGCGTAATGCCTGCTGAGGGGCGCATTTGGAGACCTGGTAGTACCAGCGATGTTCTTTCTTCACCTCGGCCACTAGGCGCTTGTGCAGGTCAATGGCGGTGGGGAGTTTTTGCTGGTTCTCCAGGGCTTGCCGACAGACTTCTAAGCCCCAGTTATAGGCGTGGCGGGCTACCCCAGCGTGTTGGGCGGCTAGAGTTGTTTGCTTGCGGTTAAGAATGAGTTGCGTCCGAAAACCCAGTAACATGCCCGCCACACCGCAAAGCGTCCATGAGTTCCGTGAAGCTTTCGGCTTGGCGCTCACAAGCCCCCTTTAGCTTTAGGTAACTCATGTTGACTACTGTAAGCTTTTCGGCCTGCTGTTGTCAGCCTCTGGTTTTGTCTGCTGGTTTTGCTGGGGTTGGGGGGGTGGGGACGGCCAGCAGGGATCCCCTGCCACGGGTTGGATGTGCAACTCCAGGTAGCCGGTGGCCGGATCCGGTTGACGGGAGAAGCGGTACTCCGGGCTATCGGCGAGGACAATTTCGGCGGTGGTGTAGATGAGGCAGCCGGGGCGCAGGTGTCCCCCCCAGGTTTGGCCTCGGGCATCGGCAACGGTGAGATGGAGATGGACTCCGTCAGGGCACAGGGATCCACTCAGGGCCAGGATCTCCAGGCGTTCCGACAGCAGGTGATCCCCCATTTGGTCGGCCAGGCGCAGGGTGGCTTGGCTAAGGCTGCCGACGGCGCTGAGGACAAACCCCGCTTGCAAGGGCTGCTGCCGGGCCACTCGCTCCAGTTCCTGCTTGAGATCTTGGCCGGGGAAGAGGCGCAAGGGATAAATCTTGAGGGATCCCGGTGGCATGGGCTGGGGCTCCTGGGGGCGGGAAGAGCGGATCCCAAGTCGCCAACCGGGCTTGACCACCGGGCGGGAGCGAGCGATCACCAAGCAGTCATCCGGCAGGGGGTAGCGGGCAGGGATGGTGGAGCCGGCAGCAATGGTGACATCGGATCCCACCTGCAAAGGAGCCACCAACACCGAGTTGGCGCCTGTTTTGCTGCGATCCCCAATTTCGGTGAAGTGCTTTTGCTGGCCGTCGTAGTTGGCGATGATGGTGCCCGCCCCGATGTTGACCTGGGATCCCAGCTTGGCATCTCCCAGGTAGGCCAAGTGGGCGGCATTGCTGTGGGATCCGATCTGGGTATTTTTGGTTTCCACAAAGTTGCCGATGCGGCAGTGATCCCCAATCTGGCTGTGGGGGCGCACGTGGGCGTAGGGGCCTATCCAGACGTGGTTGCCGATGCGGCTGTGGCTGACCACCGAGTAGAGAATGTGACACCCAGATCCAATCTCGCTGGACTCGATCCAACTGCCCGGCCCCAGGCGGGTTCCCGAGCCAATGCGGCACACCCCTCGCAGATGGGTTTGGGGCTCGATCACCACATCGGGGGCCAATTCCACCGTTTCCTCCAGGCTGCTGCTATCGGGATCCACAAAGGTGACCCCGGCTTCCATCCAGGCTTCTTTGAGGCGATCCTGCAAAATCTGGTACGCCTGGGCCAGTTGGCGGCGGTCGTTGATGCCCACAATTTCTTGCGGATCGGCAACATCCAGAGCGATGGCTTTGCCCACCCGCTTGACGGCATCCGTTAGGTAGTACTCCTGCTGCGCGTTGTTGCGATTGAGATGGGGCAAAACCTGAGCCAGAGCCGGCCAGTGAAAACAATACACCCCACTGTTGATGCGGCGATTTTGCCGTTGGGCTGGGGTGCAGTCTCGCTCTTCCACCAGTTCCAGCACCCGCTGTTGGGCATCGCAGAACACCCGTCCATAGCCATAGGGATCCGCCACCTGAGCCGAGAGCAAGGTTACCTCTGGGTTCACCTGGCGGTGGCGCTCCACCAAAGCTTGCAGGGTTTCCGCCCGCAGCAGGGGCACATCCCCGTTGATCACCAGCAGATCCCCCTGAAAATCGCCCAGGACGGGCAACAGTTGCTGAACGGCGTGTCCGGTGCCCAATTGCTGGGCCTGCTCCACAAATTCAACTGGGTACTCCCGCAGGGCTTGGCGCACCTGCTCCTGTTCATAACCCACAATCACCAGACAGCGGTAGGGTTTCAAGGTTAGCACCGTGCGCAGCAGCCGCTCGATCAAAGACAGGGATCCCAGTTTGTGCAGCACCTTGGGCAACTGCGACCGCATCCGGGTACCTTTGCCCGCTGCCAAGATCGCTACCGATAGTTCCCGCTCTGCCATGTTCCTTCCCCGAACTGCCCCCATCAAGTATAGGCGGCAGGATTCTGCTCAAAAATCTTCTGAGGTTGGATCCAAGTTCCTGAGCCCTGTGCGGCCAAAACTGAGCTAGCCTAATGGCACATCTAGCTGGTGCAGTCTATGGCCGAGAGCAGGGGCCCTGATATGCCCCCACAGGAACGTCGGCGGTTGGTCCGCGAGGTGGCCGGCTGGCTGGCGATGCTGGGGGTGTTCATTCCAGGGTTGCAGCGCTTCTATATGGGGCACCAACGCTGGGGCTGGGGCTACTTGGTGGTGGGGCTGATGGTGTTCGTTCCTTCCATCCCGCTGCAGATCCTCAGCTACGGGGTACGCGCCCTTTGTTTGCTGGAAGGGCTGTGGATCCTGACCATGAGCAATGCCGATTTCGATTTTCGATTCAACCGAGAGTTGATCGAGCTGGAATGGACCAGTGTGGAAGGGCGAGAAGCCCGGGATCCCGAACAGCAGTTGGAAAGCCAGTTGAAACAGGGCTTGATCACCCGCGCTGAATATGAGGAGCGCCGCCGGCAAATCCGCAAGATTTCCTGACGCAAGCATCTGCCTGGATAGACAGCCCGATAGATGGATAATGGTTCTGGTGTTGATTTTCCCGGCAATAGCTCCTGCCCGAGCTGGGCTCCTTCCTCTCCCCTGTTATCTTGCACCGTCCTTTTGCCTTATGTTGCCAAGCCTTCCTCTCGCAGCTATCCCCCTGTTCTCTATTGCGGCAGCCATGCTCTTGGTCTATCTGCCCATGGGGGTGGTGGGCTATGCCCGTGCCCGCGTCGGCTACGACCTGCATGCTCCTCGGGCTATGTTCGATAGGCTACCTCCATATGGACAGCGGGCCACCTGGGCTCATGCCAACGGGTTTGAGACCTTTGAGACGTTTGCGGCAGCAGCGTTGATTGCCTACATCACCGGCCCACACCCGGATCCCTGGTATTTTGGCCTCAGCGGAGATGAAGGGGTAGCTGCGCTGTGTGGGGTGTTTCTGCTGGCGCGGCTGCTCTACAACTTTTTCTACATTGCCGATATTCCCATTGGGCGATCCCTCTCCTTCTTGGCGGGATCCCTGGCCACGTTGGGCCTGTTGCTGATTAGCCTGCTGCCTTTTCTCGGCACCGGCCTGGCCTAATCTGGCGAGAGAAACTCCCCCGTCATTTGTTGAGCCTGCCGGTACCCTGGCCCAACCTGCGATACTGGAAAAGGACTTCGTCCTGCTGTCGCCAACGGCGTCCTCTGGGTGCCTCTCTTTTGTCCCACGGCCCACTACGCAACGGTCAGCCATGTACACTCTGGAACTGCTCCTGAAAGGGAACCCTGCCCCCATCGTTGTCCACCAAAAAGAGGAAGAAGCGGCCAACCGGGCCTACCAAAGCATCGTCAATGCTCTGCAGAGTGGATCCCCTCAGAGTTTGGAGCTGACCTGTGACCGCACCGGCAAAAAGGTGTTTCTGCTCACCGGTGAGTTGTGTGGCGTGCAAATGACTTCTAAGTCGGGCAGCGCCAGCCCCATGGGAACCCGTCCCGGTTTTTTGGCCCAGTTGCAAAGCTGAGGACAGCTCTTTATCCCTCTGCCGCAAGGGATCCCCATGTCTGAGGTGGCCATTCGGGTGGAGAGTCTGACCTTTGCTTGGCCGGAGCGTCCGCCGGTTTTGCAGGCGTGCAGTTTTGTCATTCCCAAGGGCCAGTTGTGGATGCTGTTGGGGCCCAATGGCAGCGGTAAGTCCACCCTGTTGCAGTTGTTGTCGGGATCCCTGACCCATCCTCGGCCCCTTTCGGGCCGCCTGGAGATTCGCGGTCGGCTGGGCTATGTGTTTCAAAATCCGGATCACCAACTGTTCATGCCCACGGTGGGAGCCGATGTGGCCTTTGGCTTGGGGGCAGAGGCTCTGACCTTGGCGGAAATTCACCGGCGGGTGGAAACGGCCTTGGAGCAGGTGGGATTGAAGCACCTGATCCGTCGGCCCATTCACGGCCTCAGCGGCGGACAGAAGCAACGGGTGGCGGTGGCAGGGGCTTTGGCCCGGCGCAGTGAGGTGCTGCTTTTGGACGAGCCGACAGCTCTGTTGGATCCCGATAGCCAGGCGGATTTGCTGCGGTGCATCCGTCAATTGGTGGATCAAGAAGGCATCACCGCCCTCTGGGTAACCCATCGGCTGGCAGAACTGGAGTGGGCAGACGGGGCGATTTTTCTCTCGGAAGGCCAAGTGCGTCAACAGGGATCCCCAGAGCAGGTGCGGCAACGGATTGAACAACTGTTTGGAGCCTGAGGGATCCCTGCGCATCCTGATCCCAAAGAGATCGCGAAAGCGTAGCTGCACCCCCCGGGTGTCCCTGTTTAGAATAGGTAATGTATCCGGTTGATCAATTCGGTTGGCACAAGGTCATTATCCTGGACTCATTCCTCATCTGGATCGGCTGGTTTTTACCTGTTGATCCTCGGTTACACCGAATCCCTACAGGTTCTGCGTCAACCGGTTATATCAGCGGGCCACCGGCCCCATCTAGTCTAAAGGAGCTTGAGAACATGGGACTGTCTGAAGTGATCGCCAAAGAGCTGGAAAATGCTCGCAACGTCTGCTCTGAGTACGGCGAAGGGGATCCCCACTGCCGTGCGGCCTGGGACGCAGTTGAAGAAGTGCTGGCAGCTCGCAGCCACCAGCCGAGGACTCCCAGCAGCCTAGAGCAGCACTGCGCCGAAAACCCAGATGCTGTTGAATGCCGGGTCTACGATACCTGATTCTCGGGAACCCCACAGAGTGGATGCTCTCTGTCGATTCCGTAGCGATCGACAGGGTTTCCTACTGGGGATCTCCGACAAAATCCAGCGGCCTGCCGGATCCCTGCCGGTAGGCTTTGCTTTCTTGGACTGGAAGGCTTGACTGGGTGCGGTTTCAGGCGCGACGTACAGAGCGCTTTCTTTTTAGGGTCATTTTGATTCAAACCAGGACACTGCACCCGCACTTAAAACGTTAGATGCACAGGGCCAGAAGGCTTTTCCCAGTACCTCGGTCGCCTTGTCCCAACCTGAAACGACTATGAAATTGTGACCTGCATCATTGCCATCCATCAAAACCAGGACAGGGATTCATCAAACTTATGGCTTATGGGATCCCCAGTGCCGGTGGAGAGCGTTTTTCACGAAGAAAGCCTCTGAGCAGAATCAGCCCGCAGCCATTGCCTCACCCACAAGGCGAAAGCTATTCCCAGCAGCACCAGTTGGGGGAGCAGCGTCTGCCAAGTGGGATATATGCCCAGCCAGCGCAGCTTTGGGATCCCAACAAGAGGAGTGATGGGCAGCCAGTCCGCCACCTGTAGAGCGTGCAAGCCACTGCCCAAAAACTTAAAGCCCAAGTAGAAAATCAGCAGACTTAGACCCCGGAAAAAAACTCCCAGCGGCAATTTCAGCCCCACCTGCAGCAGCAAGATCGCCAGTGCCACCAACACCAGGGATCCCAGGCCGATCCCCGCCCAAAAATCTTTTGCCGAGAGGGAAGAGGCCAACCCCACATAAAACAGCACCGTTTCCGCCCCTTCGCGAAACACCGCCATAAATGCCAGAAAAGCCAAGGAAAAAACCTGACCCGTGGCCAGTGCCGCCTGCGCCTGTTCCTGCACAAAGGTTTGCCAAGAAACCACTGCAGCCCGGCGGTGCAACCAAAGGCTGACCGAAAACAACAAACCTGCTGCCGCCAGCCCGGTGATCCCTTCCAGCACCTCTTGCCGCGTGTGGGTGAGCATCTGCTGGAAAAACAGCTTCACCAGCAGGCCGAGCATCACCGCTGCCAGCAAGCCTGCGGATCCCCCTAGCCACACCCAGCGCTTCTGAGCCGATTGCCCGCTCTTGCTCAAAAGGGCCAGCAGCGCCACCAACACCAAGAGAGCCTCTAGGCCCTCCCGCAGCAAAATCGAAGCAGCATCCAAGAAGGTATAGTCTGACATGGGCTCACCCAAACAGGCGGCTCAATTCTGATCGAAGCCAAGAGGATTTCTAGGCGGTGGCTGGGATGAACTTGAGGGCAGCAGAATTGATGCAGTAGCGCAAGCCCGTGGGCGGGGGGCCATCCCGAAACACGTGCCCCAAATGCCCGCCGCAGTTGGAGCAGTGGACTTCTGTGCGGGGCACAAACAATTTCCAGTCCGTCTTGGTACCGATCACATGGGGAGCAATCGGCTCCCAAAAGCTGGGCCAACCGGTGCCACTGTCGTACTTGGCCGCTGAGGAAAACAGCTCCTGCCCACAGCCGGCACAGACGTAGATGCCCGCAGCTTTGTTGTCGTAGTAAGCGTTGCGGAAGGGGGGCTCAGTGCCCTCTTGGCGCAGCACATAGTATTGCTCTTCGGTGAGCAGTTGCCGCCACTCGGCGTCGGTTTTGGTGAAGGGATAAGTCTGTTGGGCCATTGCTCTTTGCTCTCCTGCCAAGCTGAGGGGTGCTGTGACGAACCCGGCCACTGCCGAGGTCAATAGCTCGCGTCGTCGCATCGTGAGGTTCATCTGTCGTCGCTGTGTGAGTGACAGGGAGGCCATCCCTACTAGGGGGATCCATCCGCCTTTGTCCGCCACCTGTGGGTTGAGACCTGCAAGCAGGTTACCCGTATCTTAACCCTTCTTTACGCTCCCTTCTGCAAAACAGGGAGATAGCCAGTATTCTATGGGTTCCATTGGCAGCTTCTATCCCCAGCTTCAGGCGCCATCCCGTTACAATGAGCGCAGGTGGGCTGCTTGTCCAACCCTAGACGAGTAATGGAGTTCTTCCTATGCTGCTGGTCGGCTCAGGTGCAAAGTTTGTACAGCAACTGGAGCAAGCTGGAGCTTTGGCCATCTATGTAACCCCAGAAGGGGGGTCCGAAGGACATTACCTGCGGCGGCTGCGCGGAGCTGGGTATGAGGTGGTCACGCTCTCCAGCAAGGGAATCGGGGATCTGGCCAGCTATTTGACGTGCATTCATGGGGTACGGCCTGCCACATTGGGCAAGTCGGAGCGGCGCACCTATTTTTTCCCGGCGTTGATCGAGCAGTATCGGGCCACCTTGCCCCCAAAAGCTAAGGGGTTGGTGTTCTGGTTTTACGAAGGGCATGTGTTCAGCCAACAGGAACTCTCCTACCTGGTGAAGCTGAGTCGGGAAGACAAGGGAGTGAAGTTTGTGGTGGAACTGGGCCGAGAACGGTCAATTCGTTGGCAACCTCTGCAGAGCGCCTGAACCTCTCTTCAGGATCCTCGAAATTTCTTTGCTACCATCTCAAATAGATGGCCTGCGGCTCAGATTCCCATCCTGCTAGCGGCTTCTTGTGCCTGTGACCTTGCCAACCGCCTCGCTGCAACAGGGTACCTGGTTTAAGCTGATCTGCGGTGCAAGTTTCCACCACTTGCCCTCGGTTCGGGAGCTGGCTTTCCTTTACACGCTGGCCGGGGCAGATTGCATTGATGTCGCTGCCGATCCGGCCATAGTGCGGGCCGCTCAAGAAGGGATCCAACGGGCACAAGCCGAAGATCCCCAGGCGGGATCCCCTTGGTTGATGGTCAGCGTCAATGACGGTGAAGACGTGCATTTCCGCAAGGCGGTGCTGACGGCTCCTGTTTGTCCTGCCGACTGTCCTCAGCCTTGTCTGGCAGTTTGTCCCCCTCATGCTTTGACCCAGGCAGCCCTTCCTGCTCAAGTCCACATCCAGACAGAGCTGTGCTACGGCTGTGGGCGCTGTGAGCCGGTTTGCCCCCACCGGCGCATTGCCACCTTCGGCTACCAGGTCGCTTTGTCAGAAGTTTTGCCGCCTTTGGTCGAGCTGGGCATTCAAGCGGTGGAGATTCACACCTGCATCGGTCGCCAGAGGCCATTCGAGGAATTGTGGGGATCCCTGAAGCCCTGGCTACCTCAGCTCCAGGCCATCTCGATTAGCTTTAACGATGGTCCGGGCCTAGAGGCTTATTTGAGGGATCTGCTGGCCCTCATGGATCCCTTGCCGGAGGTGTTGATCTGGCAGGTGGATGGCCGGCCTATGAGTGGGGATATTGGAGCTGGCACCGGCAAAGCTGCCCTAAAGTTGGCCGAGAAGGTACTGAATATGGGTCTGCCAGGCTATGTGCAATTGGCAGGAGGAACCAACGCCCAAACGGTGCCGCTGTTGGATCCCCGGTGGCCGGTGGCGGGGGTAGCCTTCGGCAGCTACGCGCGACAGTTGGTGTCAGCCTATCTGGAAGGGCCAGCCCACAGCTCATCGGAGTCAGGATGGAATCCCGGATTGGCGGCAGGGATCCCGTTGGCCAAGCAGTTGGTGCAGCAAGTAAAGCGGCGATCCGTTGCTTTTAGGCAAACCTGTTTTTCCTGCGTTTAACGACGTTGCTCAGCCATGAGTTTCCCCGTACAGCCCTCAACCCCAAGTCCGTCAGTGGATCCGGAAAGTGCTCCGCACCGCTTACGTGAACGTACCGGCTTTCCCGGCCAGGTTCAATACAGCGACGACCTGAGCAAGCTTTTGGATATCCTGCCGGCTCCAATTCGCGAGCGCCTAGAACAGCATCCTCACCTGGATCGATTGGTGGAGGTGGTGCTGGATTTGGGCCGCCGTCCCGAAGCCCGCTTCCCCGGCTTTGCCGATTACCTTTCAGAAGACGTGATCACCCGGGCCGACTTGGATCAGGTGATCAGCCGGGTTGGAGAGTTCAGCAGTGACAACCGCGCAGGCATTGCCTCTACCCTGCACCGGATCAGTGCCATCCGCAACCGCCAAGGCACAATCATTGGCCTCACCTGCCGGGTGGGTCGCTGCGTTATCGGCGTGATCAGCATGATCCGCGACTTGGTGGAACAGGGGCGCTCCATGCTGTTGCTAGGCCGACCAGGGGTGGGCAAAACCACGGCCCTGCGGGAAATTGCCCGTGTGCTGGCGGATGAGCTGGGCAAACGAGTGGTTATTATCGACACTTCCAACGAGATTGCCGGCGATGGCGATGTGCCCCACCCGGGCATTGGCCGGGCCAGACGGATGCAGGTGGCCAGCCCAGAGCTGCAGCACAAGGTGATGATTGAGGCGGTGGAGAACCACATGCCCGAAGTGGTGGTCATCGACGAGATCGGCACCGAACTGGAAGCCTTGGCCTCTCGTACCATTGCCGAACGGGGGGTACAACTGGTGGCCACTGCCCATGGCAACCGCATCGACAACCTGATCAAAAATCCCACCCTCTCAGACTTGGTGGGCGGGATCCAATCGGTCACCCTGGGAGATGAAGAGGCGCGGCGACGGGGCTCTCAGAAGAGTGTGTTGGAGCGCAAAGCCCCCCCCACGTTTGAGATTGCCATAGAGATGCTGGAGCGATCCCGCTGGGTCATCCATGAAGATGTGGCCGCCACTGTGGATCGCCTCTTGCGCAACCGCGAGCCCCTGACCCAAACCCGCAGTCTAGACGAACGCGGCCAGGTGGTGATAGTCACGAATGAGCGCCCGGCCCTATCTGGCCCCCAATGGCCCCCCGCCGGCAGCACAATGTCCGCAGCACGGGAGCGGGGAGGATGGCGACGTTCTGGACGGATGGAAGCTCTGCCCTCAGAACCGCTTGAGAGTCGCTCGCCGCAGGGAGGAGCATCGGGTTTGCTCCTGGATAGGCAAGAGGACTCTGTCCCGTTAACGCCGGCGGGATCCCGTCCTGCCCCTCAGGTGGTGGCCGAATCCAAAGCGGAATCCGGCTCTGATGAAGAAGATTTGGACTGGGAGGGATCCGCCCTGGCCCCACCAGAGCGGCAGCAGAATCCAGATGGGCCGCTGATGATTTATCCCTATGGAGTGAGCCGCTTCTACCTGGAGCAGGTGATCCAAACCCTGAAACTGCCGGCGGATGTCACCAAAGACCTGGATGGGGCGGACATTGTCTTGGCCTTGCGATCCCAAGTGCGTAGCCGTTCCAAGATCCAGCAGATGGCCCACTCCCGCCAGATCCCGATTCACACCGTCAAGGCCAATACTCTGATTGCCCTGGCTCGCGCCCTGCGCCATATTCTCAACATTGAAAGCGAAGAGGGATCCGATTCCGACCTGGAGCTGTTCATTCGCGCCAGCTCAGGCGATGAAACCGAAGCTCTGGAAGAAGCCCGCCTGGCGGTGGAGCAAATTGTCATTCCCAAGTCTCAGCCGGTGGAACTTTTGCCCCGTTCGCCTCTGATCCGCAAGCTCCAACACCAGTTGGTGGAACATTACCACCTGCGGGCCCAAAGCTTTGGCGAAGAGCCCAACCGCCGCTTGCGCATCTATCCCAACTAGCCCCACACGATAGCGCAGCCAATAGTCCAGCTCTAGAGAACCTCTATCCATTGAGCCGTCGTGGTTAGAGAGGAAGGACTCCGTCTCGCTTCTGTGAACGGGATCCTGGGTTAAGATTTGGCTACGCCAAGTGTGGTTTCCGCCGTTGCGACAGCGTTGCAGTTGTCGGCGCAGTGCCGTAGGTATAGCAGCAGGGTGCCCTAGGCATAGCATCATCCATCGCTACAGGGACAGCTAATGACTGCCACAGAGGTACGCTGGACTACTCGAGACATCGAGGCTCTGCCAGAGAATGAATGGATCCGCTACGAGATCATCGACGGAGAACTGCTGGTAACTCGCTCTCCTCACCACAAGCATCAGCACCTGGCCGGGCGGATTTTCTCCCTGCTGGATCAATGGTCGCTCGAGACCGGGCTGGGTGAGCCTTCCATTATGCCAGGTCTCATTTTTTCTGACTCGGACAGTGTATCTCCCGATGTTGTTTGGGTTAGTTATGAGCGGCTGTCCCAGATTCAAGATGAAGCAGGACATTTTCGGGGTGCCCCTGAGCTGGTGGTTGAAGTCCTATCACCTGGAAAAGTTCATGAGGATCGAGACTGCTTGGCAAAACGGAAACTCTACTCTGTGTATGGGGTGCAAGAGTACTGGATCGTCGATCGGCTGGCTCAGAGAGTAGAGGTGTATCGCAGACAACAGGCCCAGTTGGTCTTGGTAGAAACGCTGTTGGCTCAGGATGCGTTGTCTTCTCCCCTGTTGCCCGGCTTTGTCTGCACGGTTGCTGAGCTGTTTACCTCCCGACCCTAGGCTCCAGGCGTACAACAGCCGAAAGGGATCCCATCCCATCGGCCAAATCAATGAAGCAACCAAGATGCCTGCTGCTGCGTACTCTAGCCGGAAAAAGTGCGGCTTGGCCCTGGCCGAAACTGTTCCGGTGTAACAAAATGTTAAGGGCAGCATTTGTACGGGGATCCCTTCTGAAGGGGCCGGTCTTTTGCTGGCTCATGACCTACATTTCGCACACCTCCAAGGACACATAGCCATGTACAACAATCGTCGTGGTTTTCTTCGCTGGCTGGCTCTCGGTTTTGGCTCGTTGGTGGGTTGGTTACCTGGGTTTACCCGGCGCCGTTTTGCCCTGGCCCAGGGAACTGCTTCTGGCTCTAAGGCTTCTGAGCCGGAGTTTGTGAAAGTTGCCACTCTGGCCGATCTCAAAGATGGCCCCTTCAAGGTGGAAAACGCCTTTGGGAAAAACACCGCCACCCTCTGGCTGGTCGGGGATCCGCAAAAAGAAGATTCTCTGCTGGCTTTGGATGCCGCCTGTCCCCATGCGGGGTGTGATGTGAACTGGCGGGGGGAGAACTTTGTCTGCCCCTGTCATGGCTCGGCTTTTGCTGCCGATGGCAGCCGTACCCGTGGCCCGGCCAATGCAGACCTGGCCATCTACAAGGTCAAGGTGGAGAAGGGAGAAATTTTTGTAGCCAAAGCCTCATAAAGTTCTGGGCAGGCTGTGGGCTTTGAGGCCAGGCAAAAGGAGTCGGGTATCCGGATTGAGAAGACAATGGGCTGAGCTACCGAGGCTCTCCCTATGGCTTGCCCCTACCGCTACCTGTTCCTCTCCACCCCTGTTGGACCTCTGGGATCCGGGGCCGGTGGTGGGGTGGAGCTCAATCTTGCCAACCTGACGCGTGTCTTACTCCAGATGGGATCCCAAGTGCGGGTGTTGGCCCCTGTGGGATCCCGAATGGCGGAGTTGCCGGAGGAGGTGATCGAGCCGGTGGCGGGCCTTCCCCCGGCCTATGCGCAAACCCAGCGCCGCGATCAGCCGGTTCTGATCCACACCCCCTCTCTGCTGGCCAACCTGTGGCAGCGGGCTGCCCACCTGCAAGATCAGTTCGATCTAATCGTGAACTGGAGCTACGATTGGCTCTCGTTTTATTTGACGGATTTTTTCCGCACCCCGGTGGCCCACATTGTTAGCATGGGATCCCTCAGCGATGCCGTCGATCAGGCTCTAGAGCACATTGCCCATCGCTACCCTGGTCGGCTGGCGGTGCATTCGCGGGCGCAAGCCCAGACCTTTGCCTTTGCCCGAGCCGAGATGGCGGCAGGTCGGGATCCCTTTGTCTATCTGCCCTGCGGGGTGGATCTGCGCCTCTACGACTTTGTGCCCCAAGGGAATGGATCCCTGTGTTGGATTGGGCGCATTGCCTCCGAAAAGGGCCTGGAAGACTGTGCTGCCCTAGCCGAGAAGACGGGAAGGCCGGTGGTGATCCTAGGCCACCTGCAAGAGCCAGGCTACTGGCAGCAGATCCAAGAGCAGTACCCGAATGCCCAATTGGATTACCGAGGGTTTTTGCCCACCCCGCAAATGCAGCGGATCTTGGGGCAATGCTCAGCCTTGATCATGACCCCCAAGTGGGTGGAGGCCTTTGGCTTGGTGGCGGTGGAAGCTTTGGCCTGTGGCGTGCCGGTGATTACCTACCGCCGGGGTGGGCCCGCGGAAATTGTCAGCGATGGAGAAACCGGCTGGATCGTCGAGCCGGACAACGTGGCAGCTTTGGCAGAGGCTGTAGAGCGCCTAGATCACATCGACAGGAGCCGCTGTCGGCAACGGGCAGAAGAGCACTATTCCCTGGGCGCGATGGCAGAGCAGTTTCTGGCCTGGAGCAGGCAGATTGGCCGGGATCCCACCTGGGCAGCCCGCGAGGGAGGAGACAGGCAGTGGTACTATTAACTTACTTAATTCTGGCGAACTGTGTCAGACACGCAGCCCAACAACGGGAACGTTTTGACTTACGACGGGGAAACCATCATGACGACTGGGAAAGGATCTGTTGCGCTGGTGCGATCAGAGGTTCGTCGGCGGTCACAGGTTCTGGGAACGCAGGTGATCAGCCAGGGCAACGCAGCCCGGCTTGGGGTAGTCAGCGAAGTTTGGGCGGATCTGGAAGCCAAGCAGGTTCTGGTGCTGGGGGTGCTGGAAAAAGCCCTTGCCGGATCCCCCCGTTTGATGGAGCTGCGGCAAGTAACAGCGTTGGGTCAGGATGCAGTTCTTGTCCCCAGCGAAGAAGTTTTCGATAACTTGGATTTGGAGGGCCTGAGTCGCGTGGTTGGCAGCGAGGTGGTAACCGAAGAAGGGATCCGCCTCGGCAAAGTTAAGGATTTTGAGTTCAACTCCGTCTCCGGCATCATCACGGGCTTGGTGCTCTCCAACCTTGGCCTCACCTTTTTACCTGGCTTTATCCTCAGCACCTATCTGCTCTCCACTGACGAGATTGTCTCTGTGGGCGGGGATCGCCTTATTGTTGCCGATGGCGCTGAGACCCGCCTGACCCAACTGGCCAAGGGGATTTTGGAAACCCTGGGAATCGGCAAGCCCCCTTGGGAAGCCGGAGTTAGCCCTGCTCCTGCCCTGCCCAGTGCTGTCGAGAGTTCCGCCGTCGAGGAAGATTACGAAGAAGAATACGACGAGGAATACGAAGCCGAAGAAGAAGACGTTTACGCAGAAGAAGAGCCTGAACCTGAGCCGCAGCCTGTGCGTCCTCGTCCACCTGAGCCCGCACCTGCCCCCGAACAACCGGCTTGGGAACAGGAGTATGCCAAAGAAGAGACCCCTCCTTCTGAGCCTGCCCCTCCTCCTTCCAGCTCCACTCCTGTGGATGGTGATCCCTGGGAAGATAAGGCCGGGGAGCCCACTTGAGTTGCCGGACTCGTACCAACTCCCCTCTGCGCTCGGGATGGTCACGTCAACCGAGAGCACGGCCCTTACCCCTGGCGCTAGGGCTGCTTCTTGCGCCAATCTCCCACTTTTTTCTGCCAAGGGGTGAAGGGATCCCCTGTCCGTCATCCCGGTAGAGCAGGATCGGCTTCGGCCAAGAAGCGCAAAGCCACCGACAAAAAGGTCTGCGGCGCTTCAATGTGCGGAAAAGCAGCCCCTGGCAACCGGTATATCGGCACCTCCGGGCGCAAGGTGCGATATCGCTCTGCCTGTTCTGGGCCGGTGAGACGATTTTGTTCTCCCCAGACCAGAGCCATGGGCTTGGCCACCACGCGAAAGTCGTCTTCGATGGGCAAATTGAGCCTGCCGGTGAGAAAAGAACGGGGGGCAAATTGAGCCCCCGCTTGGTGAGCTGCCCGGTAATAGTAGTCCACCACCGCCTCATCCAGGGCGTAGCTGGGGGAGAACAAGCTCTGCTCTGTAAACAAGCGTACACTCCAGGGGGCGGTGATGCCGTTGTAGAAAGCCAACCCCAAAACGGGCAGGCTGAGAAATCCATAGGCAATCTGAGCCAAAGGGATCCCGAGGGCATCGGGGATGAGGCTGTTGTCTCCCAGAGGGGCGATGAGCAACAGCTTCTGCCAATGGTGGGGTTGTAGACGGGCCGAGCGCAGCGCAAACCCTGCCGAGAGAGAGTTTGCAATGACGTGACAGGGTCGCCCGATCACCTCCTGGACAAAATCCCCGATCATCTCGGCGTAGAGACTGCCGGTGTACTCCAAATCTGGACGTTCTGAGTTGCCCCACCCCAACAAATCCAGAGCATAGACTTGATAGTGCTGCCCCAGCTCCGCCATAATGGCACGAAACTCATAGCTGGAGGAGCCTGCCCCAATGCCGTGCACCAGCAACAACGGCTGGCCGGATCCCATGACCTTGTAAAACAGGCGATGGCCGCGCCAGAAGTGATGCCTTTCCTCTCCCGGCAGCAGGCTCTGCAGAGGCTGAGTTTGGGAAGAGATCCAAGCGTTGAAAACGGCTAGAGCACCCAACCCGCCGACAGTAGTCCAGAGCCCGATCTTGAGAACTTGGCTCAGCTCTTTCATCCTCAGCAGCCCAGCTAGGGAACCTACTTTTTCTTAAGGCGGTAGGTGATGCGCCCTTTGTTGAGGTCATAGGGGCTCAGCTCCACCTTAACCCGGTCGCCGGGCAAGATCTTGATGTAGTTGCGGCGAATTTTGCCGGAGATATGAGCGAGCACGTTGAAGCCGTTGTCCAGATCCACTCGGAACATGGCGTTGGGCAGGGATTCCGTAACAACCCCCTCCATTTCAATGGCATCTTCCTTAGACAATGAGCCCTCCCAAAAACGACATAACAAACAACAGAACAATCAACAGCCGCGACGACACGCGCTGTTAAGAAATGAAAATATACTCCATCTCTTCTATCCTAACCGTTGCAGTCCTTCATCAGGAGATCCCTTAGGACTGAAAAGGCGTGCGATCGGTCAAAATTTCTGCTCCAGACTCGGTGACCAAGACCGTGTGCTCAAACTGAGCTGACCAAGAGCCATCTACTGTGACCACCGTCCATTGGTCTGGCAACACTCGGGTTGCCTCTCCCCCCGCATTCACCATCGGCTCAATGGCCACTGTCATGCCGGAGCGCAGCTTGGGATTGGGCAGATCGCGGGTGCGATAGTTGGGAAACTGCGGCTCCTCGTGCAGGTTGCGCCCCACCCCGTGACCAACATACTGCTTCACCACAGAATAGCCCCGCCCCTCGATGTAATCTTCAATGGCACCCGAGACATCCTGAAGCCAAACGCCGTGGTGCACACAGTCGATGCCCGTCTGCAGGGCTTTGGCCGCAGTATCGATCAGATCCCGAGCTGCGTCGCTCAGGGGTTCCAGGCCGATGGTGATACAGGAATCCGCATGCCAGCCCTCGACGATGGCACCAAAATCCACTTTGACCACATCTCCCGGCTGCACCACTTTACGGGGACTGGGGATCCCGTGCACCACCTCATGGTTGACACTGACACAAACGCAGGCGGGAAAGCCGTAGTAGCCCTTGAAACTGGGCAAAGCATTGAGTTGGGCCACCCGTCTCTCAGCATAGGTATCGATATCTGCCGTAGTCCAGCCCGGCTCTAGGCGCTCCGCGATCTCCTGCAATACTTGGGCCACCACCCGACCGGCCCGCCGCATTTTCTCCACTTCGCGGCGAGATTTGATCTCAATAAGCTGCATGCCCCGCCGCTGGGAGGGATTTCCAGCTCCTGCTCTGATCACGCCGTCCTCCTGAAGCCTTCCAAAAGAGCCTGCAGATGTTCCTGTACGGATTCCATCGGCTGGTTGCCGTTGACCCGCTGCAAGCGCCCCTTGGCCTCATAAAAATCAATTAGGGGAGCCGTCTGCTGCCGATAGACCTCCAGACGCTTGAGAATCACCGACCGATCCGCATCATCGCTGCGCCCCTGTTCCTTGCCCCGGGCCAGCAGCCGGGCCACCACCACCTCATCCGGCACCTCCAAGTTGAGGACGTAGTCGTAATCTTGTCCCAGCTCTTGCAGCAGCTCTTCCAAGGCCTCTGCCTGGGCTAAGGTGCGAGGAAATCCATCTAGGATCCAGCCCTGCTCCGGAGATTGCTGCAACTGCCCCTTCACCATTCCGATCAGCACCTCGTCGGGCACCAGCTCTCCCGCATCCATGTAAGCTTTGGCTTGGCATCCCAGCGGTGTCTGAGCCTTGACCTCGGCCCGCAGCAGATCGCCCGTGGAAATTTTGGGCGTGTGGTAGATGGCCGCCAGCCGCTCCGCCTGTGTACCTTTGCCCGCCCCCGGCGGCCCCAGAAAGATCAACCTCGGCACTACTGTTTGACCATCCCTTCGTAGCGTTGTGAGATGACATAAGTCTGGATCTGCTTGGAGGTCTCAATCGCCACCCCCACCAAAATCAGCAGCGAGGTCGCCCCCAAACCTTGGAAAGTGGTGATGCCGGTTGCCCGTTCCACCGTCGTCGGGATGATGGCCACCGCGCACAGGAACAAAGCCCCCAGCAGCGTCAGCCGATTGAGGATCCCTTCGACATACTCAGCAGTGGCCTTGCCCGGACGTATTCCCGGAATGCTGGCTCCCATCTTCTTCAAGTTCTGAGCCAGATCCACCGGGTTGATGAGCAAAGAGGTGTAGAAGTAGCTGAAAAAGAGGATCAGCACGAAATAGAAGGGAATGTAGAACCAGGAGGTGGGGGATAGGAAGTTGGCCACCTGCACCAAGGTCAGGTTTTGGGTGTACTGGGCCAAGGCCAAAGGCAGAGACATCACCGAGTAGGCGAAGATGATCGGCATCACCCCCCCCTGGTTCAGCCTCAGGGGCAGATAGCTTTTCTGCTCGCGGAACAGCTTGTTGCCCACCTGGCGCTTGGCATAGACGATCGGGATCTTGCGGCTGCCCTCTTGGATGAAGACAATGCCGACAATGGTGGCCAAAAAGATTGCTGTCAACAGCAAGATGCCACCGATAGTGCTGCTATCGGCACGGGCCAAGCTGATGGTCTGTCCAAGGGCACGGGGCAGAGTGGCAACAATGTTGATGAAGATCAACAGCGAAGGGCCACTTCCCACCCCCTTCTCCGTGATCATCTCTCCCAGCCACATCACAAACAGGGATCCCGCCGCCAGAGCCAGGGTGGTGGAGGCCATGAAGGCCAACTCATTGGTGGTACTGGCAAACTCCCGCACCCAAAAGGAAATGCCAATGCCCTGGATAATGGCCCAGCCCAAGGTGACATAGCGGGTGTATTGAGAAATCTGCCGCCGCCCCTGTTCTCCCTCGTTTTTCTGCAGGTTCTCTAAGGCCGGAATGGCCGGGATCAGCAACTGCATGATGATCGAGGCGTTGATGAAGGGCAGGATCCCAAGGGCAAAGATCCCCAAAGCAGAAATCCCCCCGCCGGAGAAGACATCCAGCAGGCCAAACACAGGACTATTGGCAGCTTCGGCGGCAAAGCGGGCCCGATCGATACCGGGAATGGGGATGTAAATGCCCACTCTGACCAGCAGCAGCAAGCCCAAGGTGAGAAACAGACGGCTGCGCAGGCCAGAGGCCATAGCCATCTGCATAAAAGTCTCTTGGGCAGAAGGGGCGGAGCCTCGTGTGTCAACCATAGGGAAGAGAATCTCGCGGGAGCAAAAGGTAAGGTGAGCTATCTACCACTCTACGCTGCCGGTGGTGCAGTCGGCAAAATCAAAGTAAATCCAGAGAAAGTGCAACTCAGCAACTTCCCACAGAAGCCGGCCAGAGCAGCGGGAAGGGGCGGTCTAGGATCCCAAGATTTCCACCCGACCTCCGGCTGCCTCGATCTTGGCTTTGGCTGAAGCGGTAATAGCCGCCGCCCTGATCGTCAGGGGCACGCTGACTTCCCCATCTCCCAAGATCTTCAGCGGGCCATCGTTGGTGGTGACGATCCCTCGTTCCATTAAGCTTTGCAGGCTGACCTCGCTGCCGGCAGGCAGATCCGCCAAGGCGCGCAGGTTGACCAGGGTGTATTCCAGACGCCGCGTGTAGCGGGGGAAATGCTTAAGCTTGGGCAAACGCCGGTAGAGGGGAGTCTGCCCCCCTTCAAAGCCGGGTCGTGTACCACCCCCCTTGCGGGCCTTTTGCCCCCGCATCCCCTTGCCACAGGAGGCCCCCTGCCCGGCAGAAACGCCACGACCTAGCCGCCGCCGCCGCCGCGTCGAACCTGCTTGAGGCCGAATGTCTTCCAGTCGCATGGCTACCTCTAGCTCACTTGCTCGATATACCTGTCCATCACTTGCCAAGTAGGCGGCGCACATCGATGTCTCGGTCTTGGGCCACCTGCTTAAAGGTACGCATCCGCCGCAGCGCATCGATGGTAGCACGGGCATTGTTGAGGGGGTTGCTGGATCCCAGTTGCTTGGCCAAGCTGTTGCGTACACCCGCCAGCTCCAGAACGGTGCGGACTGCCCCCCCTGCGATGACGCCTGTGCCGGGAGCTGCTGGCATGACCAAGACGGTGGCACCGCCGCCTGCCCCCTGCATGGGATGGGGTACGGACAAACCTTTGGTGAGGGGCACCTCAATGAGGTGCTTTTTACCGTCCACAACCCCCTTGCGTACTGCTCCAATCACGTCGTTGGCTTTGCCTACGCCAACCCCGACTTGGCCGCGCTCGTTGCCGACCACCACCACAGCGCGGAAGCTCAACTTCTTGCCGCCCTTGACCACCTTGGTGACGCGCCGAATCTGGATGACCCGCTCTTGCCACTCCGTGGGCTGCTCTTCGCGGCTTTTCTTGCTTCTGCGACGTTCCCTCTGCTCAGCCATGTGCTGTGTCCTCAGTAGCTAGAACTGTAACCCTGCTTCTCGGGCAGCTTCTGCCAGGGCTTGAACGCGCCCGTGATAAAGCTTGCCCCCCCGATCGAAAACCACGCGGGAAATGCCCATCTGTAAGGCTCGTTCGGCAACTGAGCGGCCCACCAAGGCAGCCGCTTCTTGAGTAGCCGTCCCGGTTTCTTTGAATTTTTCGCGCAGCTCCCTGTCCAAGGTGGAGGCGGAGGCTAAGGTATGCTGGGCTACATCGTCGATCACCTGGGCGTAGATGTGTCGATGGGAGCGAAACACGGCCAGGCGAGGCCGCTCGGCAGTGCCGAAGACTTTGCGGCGAATGCGCCGATGACGACGTTGGGTGGTGATTTTGCGGCTGGCTTTCATAGGCTATTCACTTCTTCGCTTTCCCCGATTTACCTGCCTTGCGGCGAACTTGTTCCCCTAGATAACGGATCCCTTTCCCCTTGTAGGGCTCTGGGGGCCGGACGGCTCGGATACGGGCGGCAGTATTGCCCACCAGTTCTTTATCTGTGCCTGAGACAACAATGATGTTGTTTCCCTCAACGGCAATTTGGATGCCAGGGGGAAAGGGGATCTCCACAGGATGGCTGTAGCCAACGTTCAAAACCAACTTGCTGCCTTGGATGGCAGCCCGGTAGCCCACGCCCACCAATTCCAGCCGCCGCTCAAATCCCTTGGATACTCCATCGACCATGTTGGCGACCAAGGTGCGGCAAAGGCCGTGGAGTTGGCGGGCAGGCCGAGAATCGTTGAGACGGCTGACTGTGAGCGTCTGAGCGTTTTGCTGGACTGTGATCAAGGGCGGTAAACTGCGGGACAGTTGACCTTTCGGGCCTTTCACTGCAATGTGTTGGCCGTCGATCTGGATCTCCACCTTGGCAGGAAGGGCGATGGGGCGTCTACCAATACGGGACATGGGAAAAACTCCTGACCAGAGAAAACTTAATGTCTAGTAGACAAGGCAGAGGACTTCGCCGCCAATGCCCTGCTTACGAGCCTCCCGGTCGGTCATAATGCCGTTGGAGGTGGAGATGATGGCAATTCCAATTCCTCCCAGCACTCGGGGCAGCTCTTTGTGGTTGCGGTAAACCCGCAGACCCGGTCGGCTCACCCGCTTTAGACCATTGATGATGGGCCTGCAGTTGCGGCCTTTGCCTTTGTACTTCAATCGCAACACCACCCGGGCTTGGATCCCTTCTCCCTCCTCTTTCCATTCGCTGACAAACCCTTCCTCATGAAGAACGCGAGCGATGCTGCGGGTCATGCGTGTGGCCGGAACTGCCACCGACTCGTGCCGAGCCATGGTGGCATTGCGAATGCGGGTGAGCATATCGGCGATCGTGTCGTTGGTGTGGGCCATCGGTGGGTCAGTGCTCCTCGGAAGATCGATGCAGATCAAGAAAAGTCAGGGTGGGCAACCTAGGAGGCAAAGGGCATGCCAAACGCTTTGAGCAGGGCACGGCCCTCTTCGTCGGTTTTAGCAGTGGTCACAATTGAAATATCCATACCTCGCAACTGATCTACAGAGTCATAGTTGATTTCGGGAAAAATCAGTTGTTCGCGGATGCCCAGGGTGTAGTTGCCTCGTCCATCAAAGGCTTTGGGGCTGACGCCGCGGAAGTCACGGATACGGGGCAGAGCAATGTTGATCAGGCGATCCAAAAACGCATACATGCGCTCCCGCCGTAGGGTTACCATCAGGCCAACCGGCATGCCCTTGCGAATCTTGAAGCTGGCAATTGCCTTTTTGGCGCGGGTGATCACCGGACGCTGACCGGTGATGGCGCTGATCTCGGCAATGGAAGATTCCAGAGCCTTGGCATTTTGGGAAGCTTCCCCCAAGCCGCGGTTGATGACGATCTTCTCCAGGCGGGGCACCTGGTGGATGTTGGTGTAGCCCAACTCCTTTTGCAGCTTGGGGACGATGACGGTGTTGTAGAGGATTTGCAGACGTTGGGGCATGGTGGCTTCTCCTTGCGGCTCTGGGCTGGGTCAGAGCCAAACCAATGATGGAAAAAAGAATGTAATGCCTAGTCGAGGATCTCGCCTGTTTTCTTAAGGACGCGGACTTTGCGACCATCGGCGGTGATTTGATAGCCGATGCGGCTGGCCACTTCCTGCTTCTTGGAATAGGCCATCACTTTGCAGACGGGAATGGGGGCTTCCTTGGTCTCAATCCGGCCACTTTCCCCTTCTCGCTGAGGTTTGCGGTGGTAGGTAACAATGTTAACCCCTTCCACCAAAACCATGTTGCGTTCGGGAAAGACCCGCAGCACCTCGCCGATTTTGCCTTTATCATCGCCGGAGATCACCTGCACGGTATCCCCTTGCTTGATACGCATTTTGTAGCGCAGGCTGTTGCGGTGCTTGCGAATGCCCGGTCGCCGAACTAAGCGCCGAATTTGGCTGGGTTTGAGGGGGCGAACCATCAGAGTACCTCCGGGGCAAGGGAGATGATCTTGGTGAAGTTTTTCTCCCGCAGCTCACGGGCTACAGGGCCGAAAACGCGAGTTCCACGGGGGTTGCCGTCGTTGTTGATGATCACGGCGGCGTTGTCGTCGAAGCGGATGCACATGCCGTCGGGGCGACGTACTGTGTCGACAGTGCGGATGACAACAGCCTTGACGACATCGGATTTTTTGACAGGCATGTTGGGCAGGGCATCCTTGACGACACCAATGATCACATCGCCCAAGCTGGCGTAGCGACGGCCACTGCTGCCCAGCACGCGAATACACATCATCTTGCGAGCACCGGTGTTGTCGGCCACCGTCAGCATAGTTTGCTGCTGAATCATAGTTTCTTCACCTCCCTCAGGATTTCGGCAACTTGCCAACGCTTGGTGCGGCTAAGGGGACGGGTTTCCGTGATGCGCACCAGATCCCCTTCTTGACAGCGGTTTTCCTCGTCGTGGGCCTTAAACTTCTTGGTCTTGACGACGATCTTGCCGTACTTCGGGTGAGCAACTCGATTTTCCACAGCAACAACCACCGTTTTTTGCATCTTGTTGCTGACCACAATGCCAATCTTCTCCCGAACAGCCATTACTCCTCCTTGGTTGGGCGTTTGCCCCGCTTACGCTCTCCCTCCACAGTTAGTAGTTGCGCCAGCTTGTGTTTGCGCAGCCGGATGAGATGGGGCTGGTTCAACTGCCGCGTGGCCTGCTGCAAACGCAGCTCAAACAGCTCTTTCTTGACGGCGTAGATTTCGTTGCTCAGCTCTTCGTCCGATAAAGCACGGGCATCAGCAATTTTGGGCATGGGCATGGCTGAACTCTCCTCATACACTGCTGGTGGCCACCTCTGAAGCCGTTGCCTGGGCGGGCTCTGGCTTTTCAAAGTCGGCTTTGGTTACAAACTTGACCTTAATGGGCAGCTTCTGGGCGGCAAGGCGCATGGCCTCGCGGGCGATGGGCTCTGCCACTCCCCCCATTTCGAAGAGGATACGGCCCGGCTTGACGACACAAACCCAGTACTCAGGGTTGCCTTTGCCGGATCCCATGCGGGTTTCAGCAGCTCGCTGAGTAACGGGCTTGTCGGGAAAGATGCGAATCCAGATTTGGCCACCCCGCCGAACATAGCGGGTCATGGCCCGACGGCTGGCTTCGATCTGTCGAGCTGTAATCCAGGCGGGTTCTAGGGCCACAAGGCCGTATTCCCCAAAGTTGATGCGGTTGCCACGGGTCGCTTTGCCTTTCATGCGCCCGCGCTGCTGCTTGCGGTATTTGGTGCGTTTGGGGCTTAACATGGCCGTTCCTCAATCATGGGTAACTGATGGGGATCCCTGGGCATTGCCAAACCGGCGGTCAAGCCTCTGCTTGAGCCGAGCGATCTTCAAAGGTGGGCCGCCGCCGCTGCTGCCGACGTTTGGGCTGTTGCAGGGGAAACTTTTGTTCGTGACGTTCCTGCCCGGGCAGAACTTCCCCTTTGAAGACCCAAACTTTGACTCCGATGATGCCGAAGGTGGTATGGGCGAGGTGCTCGGCGTAGTCGATGTCGGCCCGCAAGGTGTGCAAAGGGATCCGCCCCTCCCGCGTCCATTCGGTGCGGGCGATCTCGGCCCCGTTGAGACGACCGGCAATTTGGATTTTGATCCCTTGTACGCCTGCCCGCTGGGCCCGTTGGATTACCTGGCGCACGATGCGGCGAAAAGCAATCCGCCGTTCCAACTGTTGGGCGATATTTTCCGCCAGCAAGGTCGCTTCGGCGTCGGCACGGGTGACCTCTACTACATTGATGCGAATGGTTCGTTCGCCGCCACCTCGTGAACTCAGCTCTTTTTGCAGACCTTGGCGCAAAGTCTCTAGGCCGGATCCGCCCCGACCCACGACCACCCCAGGGCGAGCAGCGCGGATCTCTAGGTCAATTTGATCTGCTTTGCGTTCAATTTGGATATCGGCCAAGCCAGCACTGCTCAATTGCTGGGTCAGGTAGGTGCGAATCTGATCATCCTCCTGTAACAGGGCTGGATAGCGGGCCGGATCGGCAAACCAGCGGCTGCGATGTTCTTTAATCACGCCGAGGCGGAAACCGGTGGGGTGGATCTTCTGTCCCATGGTGGTTAAGGGGTAGAGGTCTGGGAATACGGAAGGTTAGGAAGCTGTCACCACTTCAGCTCCTATGGGCCGGACGGCGATGGTGATGTGGCAGGTGCGCTTGCGAATGGGGTAGGCCCGCCCTTGGGCGCGGGGGCGAAACCGTTTCAGCACAGGACCCTGATCGGCGTAGGCTTGGCTGATCACCAGATCCCGGGGATCCAGGCCGTTGTTGTGCTCTGCGTTGGCCACCGCTGAGCGCAGCACCTTACGAACCGGCTCACAGGCAGCGTAGGGCATGAACTCCAGCAGGATGAGGGCATCGGCATAGGTGCGCCCGCGGATCTGATCCAGCACCCGCCGCACTTTGAAGGGGGACATGCGGATGTAGCGGGCTACCGCTTTAACCTCAGGGGATGAATCAGCCATGGCGCTCTCCCTCCTGCTCAATACTGTCCTACTCGTTGTTTATCTCAACGGCGGGCGGCTTTTTTGTCGCTACCCGCGTGGCCACGGAAGGTACGGGTGGGGACAAATTCCCCCAGCTTGTGACCCACCATCTGGTCAGTGATGTAGATGGGCACATGTTGCTTGCCGTTGTGAACAGCGATGGTGTGACCGATCATGACGGGCAAGATGGTGCTGGCCCGCGACCAAGTCTTGATCAGGTGTTTCTCGTTGCGCTCGTTCATCTTCTCCACCTTGAGAAGCAGCTTGGCATCCACAAAGGGGCCTTTTTTCAGCGAACGTCCCATAAGAACCTCAACCGTTTGATAAGCAATTCACTGTCGAAAAAGCTTCGGGGAGCGAATGGCCAGCGGCTACTGAGCAGCCCTTCCGCCCTTGTCCCGGCGGCCTCCGCGACGGCGACCGCGCACGATGAATTTGTTGCTGGGCTTGTTGCGTTTGCGGGTCTTGTACCCCAGGGTGGGCTTGCCCCAAGGGGTGACAGGGGTACTGCGGCCTATGGGGGCTCGCCCTTCCCCGCCGCCATGGGGATGATCCACAGGGTTCATCACCGAGCCACGCACCTTGGGACGGCGCCCCAACCAACGGCTACGACCCGCCTTGCCCAGGCTGATGTTGTTGTGGTCAACGTTGCCCAGTTGGCCGATGGTGGCGTAGCACTCGCCGCGGATCATGCGGACTTCGCCGGAGGGCAGCTTGAGGGAGACATATTTGCCTTCTCTGGCCACCACTTGAGCGCCAGCCCCGGCGGCGCGAACGATCTGCCCGCCGCGACCGGGATACAGCTCCACATTGTGAACCACCGTTCCCAAGGGGATCCGCTCCAGGGGCATGGCATTGCCGATCTCAAAGGGGGCCTCTGGCCCGGCCATGATGGTGGCTCCCACCTGTAGGTTGCGGGGAGCGAGGATGTAGCGTTTCTCGCCGTCTTCGTATTCCACCAGGCAGATGTGGGCGCTACGGTTGGGATCGTACTCCACAGTTTTGACGGTCGCCGGGATCCCCCGCTTGTCGCGACGGAAGTCGATGATGCGGTAAAGCCGCTTGTGGCCACCACCGCGGTGCCGGCAGGTGATGACGCCACGGTTGTTGCGCCCTTTCTTGCGGTGAATAAATTGCAGCAGCGACTTTTCCGGTCTGGGCCGCTTGCCGTTCTCGTCACGGGACAGCTCCTCGAAGTCAGAGACCGTCATGTGACGGGTGCTGGGGGTGTAGGGTCGGAGAGTACGAATGCCCATGGCTCAGGTAGGGGTGGGGGACGGGACAACAACAGCTCAAAAGGGGCGTTCAGGTGTCCGGGAAGAGGGTGATGGAATCTCCCTCCGCCAAGGTCACGATGGCTCGCTTGGGACGGGTGCGGTAGCCCACAAAGCGGCCCACCCGCCGTTGCTTGCGCGGGAGCTTCAGGGTGTTGACGGAAGTAACTCGCACGCGGAACATTTCTTCGACGGCAGCTTGGATGAGCGGCTTGGTGGCGGTGGGCAGCACTTCAAAGACATATTTGCGCTGCTCCATCAAGGCGGTTGCCTTTTCGGTGATGACGGGGCGCAACAGGACGTCGGCCAGGATCCGCTTGCTCTCAGTCATCGCTTTCCTCCTCTGCTGGGGCTGCTTCGGCCTCTTCTACCGTTGACGGCTCTGCTCCTTGAGCCAGTTCTTCTGCTGGATCTTGGGGCTCTTCGGTTTGCTCTTCTGGCCCCTGCGGATCTGCTGGACGTCCTTGGAGGGCAGCTTGGTTTTCCTGGGCCTCAGGTTGGGCTGGGGTTTGCTCTGCTTCCTCGTGTTCGCTTTCTGGAACGGCCTGATCTTCCGGCCCATCTCCGGGCAGGGCCTGATCTTCGGCTATGTCGGCCTGAGGTGCATCCTCAGAGGGAGTCTCCAGAACTGCCGGCGCAGCGTCGGATCCCCAACGGGCCTTGAGCTGCTCTAGGGCAGAAACGGTGATCAGCACCCAATCGACGTTGAGCAGATCGAAAACGTTGATCTGATCCAGGCCGATCAGCTTAACGCGGGCGATGTTGCGCACGGCCCGCTCTACGGCTTCCGAGCGTTCGGCAACGATGAGCAGAGCCGATTGATCTTCCATCACCCCCCAGCGCAGCAAAGCCTGGGCCACAGCACGGGTTTTGGGCGGGTTGAGCTGCTCCTGGAAATCCTCCACGACGATCAGGTCTTCCACCCGACTTTGCAGAGCGGTGCGCAGGGCCAGTTGCCGTTCTTTGCGGTTCATGGCCAGGTTGTATTCCCGCTTGCGGGGGCCGAAGATCACCCCCCCTTTGCGCCAAAGTGGGGAGCGGATGGAGCCGGCACGGGCCCGACCGGTGCCTTTCTGCTTCCAAGGCTTGCGACCGCCGCCGCGCACCTCAGCTCGGGTCTTGGTGTGGGCGTTGCCCTGACGAGCATTGGTCATCTGCCGGCGCAGTGCCAGATAGAGGATGTGGGCGGCTGTTTCGGGACGAGCAACTTTAAGGCTCAGCTCCGCGCTGCCCACCGTTTCCCCTTGCCAATTTTTCACCACACAACTTGCCATGGTTCCCTCGTCTTTGCGGATGCCGGTCAACCTTGGTTTCACCCAGGGATCCCTCCCCTAACGCTTGTTGCCCACCTGCTTGGCAGGGGTGATCTCCAGCAGCCCTCCTTCTACGCCGGGCACGCAGCCCTTAATCACCAACAGATCCCGCTCCGGATCCACCTGCACCAACTGCAATTTGCGGGTGGTGACTCGGCCACCTCCCAGCCGCCCTGCCATGCGCATCCCCGGAAACACGCGGCCTGGGGTTGTGCCGGCGCCAATGGAACCCGGTCGGCGGTGGTTTTTGGAGCCGTGGGACATGGGGCCACGACCGAAGTGGTGGCGCTTTTGATAGCCGGCAAACCCTCGCCCGATGGAGGTACCTGCCACATCCACCAACTGGCCGGGGGAAAACATCTCGACGGTAATTTTCTGCCCCAATTGGTAAGCTTCCGGCTGATCAACGCGAAACTCTCGCAGGTGGCGCAGCAGCTCTGTCACCCCTGCTTTGCTGAGGTGGCCCCGCTGCGCCCGCGTGAGATGCTTTTCAGTGGTGGGCAAGTAGCCCAACTGAATGGCGTTGTAGCCGTCTGTGGCCTGGGTTTTGATCTGGGTCACGGTGCAAGGCCCCGCCTGTACGACGGTAACCGGAATGGCCAGCCCCTCTGGTGAGAAGATCTGGGTCATGCCGACTTTTCTTCCAAGGATGCCAAGTGCCACAAGAACCTCCAATCGAGCCTGCACGACTCGCTTTCATCAATTCAGAGCCGACTCACTCCGACAATCAGCCGACCTTTCGCGAAGCGGGCTGTAGGCCAATGGCTCAGTCAGCCGGATGGATAGACATACAGCAACAGCGTGGCAGCAGAAAGCTCAGAACAAGGCTGAGTCTGCCAACTCAGGCGAAAAAGCGAGGCAGGGAGAATCAGGGATCCCTGTCCCCAGAGCCTAAGATCAGCATCGGCAACGCTGATCCTCTCGCCTAGTTCACCCCAAAGTTACACGCCAAACTGCTTTTGCTAAGAGCTGCTCAGACTTGCCTGCAAAGAGGCAGTATCTGGGGTAGCAGCGCACCAGGTCGCCAAAGCGGATGGGCTTAGTTGGCAACGGAAAACGATCATAATGAAGCGAAGGCCCGTTTGTCCAGACTTTTGCCGAGAAAATGGGTTGGTTGGGGAGGCCAGCAATGGCGAGAGCAGCTCAGGCGGAAGAAAAGAGCCATTGGCGGGGGAAGCCATCTCCCTTCAAAAGTGTGATGGGCTGGGCAGGCAGTGGGCTGACCCAGGCTTGTGTGGATCACTATCGAAGTTTGTTGCAGGCGGGATCCGATCCGGGCCGGGTCTTGTTTTTGGTGCGGAGTCAACGGCAAGCGGATGAGGTGTTGCGGCGCTTGCAGCAGTCCAGTTCGGGCTTGGTGGGGCCGTGGCGGATCGAGACGTTCTTGCAGCGGGTTGGGCGCTCTCTGGCCGATCATTGGCCGCAGGTGTGTGCCCGCCTTCCTCAGTTGCCTCCTCAGTTTGAGCCGATCCCCTTGGCCAAAGATCTCACTCAATTTCTCTGCGAACGAGCCTGCGCTTTGTGCCCTCGGCATGGGGAAGCCTTTGCCGGGGTCGGGCTCAAGGAGTTCCAGATCTGGGATCAGATCAGCAGTGCTGCTTATATTGCGGGGGCTTCGGGTTTGCCGGCAGAGGTGGTGGGATCCCGGCTGGCCCGGGCTTGGCCCGAGGAGGCAGATCCGCGGCGGGCAGAGGCTTTGCAGGCAATGGGCTGCTGTGTGGGTCGGCTGTGGGAGGCAGCGCTTCGGTTGGGATCCCTGGATTTTGGCCTGCAAATTCGGCTGTTTGGCGAGCACATCCTGCCGCTGGCGGAGTTTTGGCAAGAGTGGGATCACCTGATTGTAGATCAGGCGGAAGACAGTTGTGCCGTGGCGCTGGAGTTTTACCGGCAGGGGCAATCCCATCTGCAAAGTCAATTTTTCAGCTACACCCTTGGTGGTGGGGTTTCCTTGACCGGGATCCCGGAAGCTGTGGCCGACTTCTTGATGGAAAAAACGCAGGTTCAGTTTCTGGAGGGGAGCCATCGCGCTTCAGCAGGCATGATCCGCTTGGGGGTGCAGATTGCGCGGGTGCTGGATCCCCCGTTTTCTCATCCGCTGCCTGAGCCGAAGGGGGGGGAGCTGCCGCTGGTGCAAACCCTGGAGGAAGAGACCCAGTTTGCGGCAGTAGAGGCGATGGTTGCCCAAATTCGCCGGCTTTTGGGGGCCGGGATCCCGGCCCATCGCATCGCTGTTTTGCTGCCCCGTATGGATGCGGGGGTGAGCCTGAGCTTGCAGGAGCAGTTGTCGGAAGTGCCGGTTTTGCCGATTGCCCCCTTCCCGGCCTTGATCCGCTATCCTTTGGTGCGGGCGGTGCTGACGGCAGCAGAATTGGCTCACCCTGAGTGGGGCGCTTTTCCTACTTTGCCGGCTTGGCGGCTGATGTTGAGCTGGGTGCTGGGGCTGGATCCCATCCGGGCGGCTCTGTTGGCCGAAGATACCTGGGATCCGGTGGGGCGTTCTCTGCGTCCCCGAACAGCAGTACGGCAGCCGGAGCGGGTGGGGTTTGCCAACCTGGAGCGCTACCAGCGACTGTTCGATTGGCTGCGCGGCTATCGTCCCGGCCCTTCATTGGCCGCTTTCTTCCAGCAGTTTTTTGCCGATCACTTGGCCTCGGTGATTGCTTCCCCTCAGGATCAAGAGCTGCTGCGCGTATTGATGGAAGCGGCACAACGGTTTCGTCAGGCCTTCCCTGCCGAAGGGGATCCCGCCTTTTTGGCCATGATCCGCTCGGGACAAACCCCCAGCAGCAGCCGCTTCGAACCCGATTATTCCCGCTACTTGGTAGTTGCAACTCCGGTGGCCTATATCAATCGGGGTTTGGAGGCCGATTACCAATTTTGGTTTGATATCACCAGCCCCAGTTGGTCCCGCTCTTTGTGGCATGTGCTCTACAATAGCCGTGTGCTGACGCCGGAGTGGGACGGGGAGGTTTTCGATGCAGGGCGGGATTTACAGGCGCGTCAACGCATTTTGGCCCGCACGCTGTTGAACCTCTGTTGCCGCACTCAGAAGGGGCTGTGGTTGGTGCGCTCCAATTTTAACTACCGCGGCGAGGAGAACACCAGCATTTTGGACTATCTGATTTTGAAGGGGTTGAAGACTATGTCAGCCGTTGGCTGAGAGAGGCCCTATCGTAAACTACCCGCACTCATGCATACGCAAAGCGCTCCGCGCCGCTCAAGCGAAAGAGTGCGGGCTTTCAGAAGCCCTGAGCCTGTTATGCTCTGCCAGAGAACAAAACAAGCTCGTTCGCGAAGCGAGCCGTAGGCTTAACCTCCAGGCTGGTTTACAGCAGCCCCCAAAAGCGCAATTACATTTGCACCATTAAAATCCGCATCCCCTTCCCAACCGCAATGTTCACACTTAAACTGCTTCCCACTGCGGTAGGACTGTTCAAGGTCGGGGTGAATGTGCAGGCACCGGTGGCAAGTTTGGGATGTATAGGCAGGTGGAACGGAAATCAGGTAAACCCCTGCACGCAGAGCCTTGTACTCCAGAAATTGACGGAGTTGGTAGAACGCCCAACTGTTGGCCCGCCTACGCTCTGTCTTACTCCGTGGCTGTTGATTGATCCTTTCCCGAATCCCTGTCAAGTCCTCTAGAGCAATAGCGCTGTTCGTTGCTTTTGCCCTAGCCACAATAGCTTTGGAGATGCGGTGATTGAGCCAGGCTTGAAAGCGCCTCTCCTTGCCAGACAGCCGTTGCAGCAGTTCTCTGCACCTGCGCCGCGAACTGCGTGTGCCCTTACTGGCCTTGCGTTGGAGTACCGCTCTCAACCGGGAGTAGTGGTCTCGGACTCGGTTCAACTGCTGTCCATTCCAGTTATCTCCTTCCGATGTATGTGCAATATCTGTCCTGCCCAAATCCACGCCTACTACTCGCTCTTGCGGTTTGGTAACAGGTGTTTCTGTCTCTAGGCAAATTTGCAGATAGAAATCACCATCACGGCGTTGCACTAAGGTTGCCGCTTTGGGTTTTGTCCCTGCTAACTGACTGCGCTGATAGTCGCCGATGGCTAACTCAAACCGTTCCCTGCCACCAACGGTAGTGATGGACACTGTCCAATCTTTCTCTCTGAAGGAAAAGATGCGGGCATCGTAAGTATCAAACGGCTTCTTAAATTCTTTGACTGGCCTGTTTTTCTGTTGTGCTCCTTTGCGACTACCTGCGACTCTGCGGCATACCTGCTGTGCCAAGTTACTGGACAAGCCAAATCGCGACCTAAGTTCGTAGTAGCAAAGGGATTGGAGCTTGATGGCATTGACTACCTTTGCTGGGGTGTTGGCATTGACCCAGTTCAAGGCTTCTGTGAAAGCAGAAAGGGTGGCAGAGAGTTTTGCCGCTTGAGCTTCTGCTACCTTGAGCTTGCAGGAAAGGGTCAGGACTTGGGTCATAGGTTTATCATACTTTTCATCAAGACGTATTCCTCCCGACGCTGACCCTACGGGTACAGTGCGAGGCTTCTGCGCGAGTAAGCTGAAAGGGTGCTGGCAACTCAGGCTCCCAAGAAATCGGGGGATGCACCGCAGGAATGGTCAAAGGCAAAGGTTTTGGAAAAGCGGCGCAGCCGTCCCTCTCAAGACAGATCCGACAGGCGGCAATCCACTTCCGGCAAGGTGACTGGGCCCGCTGTCGGCAAATTTGTGAGCAGCTCCTCTCGGATGCCGGCTCAGATTCTGTTGGGAGTGCCCGGCGGGGATCCCCTTTGGGTGGTGCCGACCTGTCTGATCCCGGAGCAGCCATCGCCCGGGTTCAGGCCCACGCTCTGTTGGGACAAATCGAGGAGGGAGCCGGTCGCTACCCCGCTGCCATGCTGCACTACCAGCAGGCCATTGTGATCTGTCCACCTGCTGCGCCGGCCAGCTTGGCCGCTGAGGTTCATGCGCTGCTGGGGAGGGTATTGCGGCAGATGGGGGAGAGAAAGCAGGCGCAATTGTTGTTTGAGCAAGCCCTGAACCGGGATCCGCAACTGCTGATGGCCCGGGTGGGGTTGGCCGATCTGCTACAGATGCGGGGAGAATTCGCGGCGGCGGTGGCCCACTACTTGCAGGCTTGGCAGGGATCCCAGCAGGAAGCGGATATCCCCTATCAAATCGGCATGTGCTTCTGGAAGCAGGGACAACCAGAGGCGGCCAGCCCCTGGTTTCGGCGGGCGCTCTCCTTGCAGCCTGACCACAGCGATGCCCGCTACATGCTGGCCATTCTGGGGGAGCTGCCCCTGCCCGACAGAACGCCTCCGGCTTGGGTCAGCCGCCTGTTCGATGAATATGCACCTCGGTTCGAGCAGCATTTGTTGGAGAAGTTAAACTACCAGGGGCCACAGGCTTTGCGGCAAGGGATCCTGGCGGTGGCAGCAGCGCAGGGATCGCCTCCTGGGTTTGAGCGGGCGCTGGACTTGGGCTGTGGCACAGGCTTGGCGGGATCCCAGGTGCGCCCCTATGTCAAGCAGTTGTGGGGTGTGGATCTCTCTGCCCGCATGCTGGAAATCGCCCAACACAAGGGCATTTACGACCACCTGGTTCAGGGGGACTTGCTGGAGCTGCTGCAGCAGACCTCGGAACGCTACGACTTGATCCTGGCGGCAGATGTGTTCATCTACCTGGGGGACCTGGCCCAGGTCTTTCCTGCCTGCGCTCGGGTGTTGAATGCTGGCGGGCTTTTGGCCTTTACCGTCGAGGTGGGATCCACCCCCGGCTACGAGCTGGGATCCACAACGGGCCGCTTTGCCCACTCCCCATCTTACGTGCTGCAGCAGGCAGAAGAAGCAGGGTTGGATCCCGTCTATCACCAGAACTTCACCCTACGACGAGAGGGAGAAGCCGACGTGCCTGGAGCCGTGTGGTGTTTGCGCCGTTCGCGTCAGCGGTGCGGAGCCCATTGAGGGAGAACACGACCTTCCCGAGCTTTCCCTTCATAGGAGCTTCACAGAAAGCCAGTTGAGGTATTCTTGAGCCAGAGTTTCCTCAGGGATCCCGGAAAGAGGAGCCTGATTTCTCGTCAGTCCCTCTGGGTTAGCTTGGGGTTAAGTTTCATTGGGCCAGGGTGGTTTGATGGATCCTGCCACCTTTCTGGAGCACTATGGGTTTGAACTGGAAGGTCAACCCGGCCAGGTTTGGGTGGAGCGCTGGGATCAGTCGTTCCCGGCCCGTTGGATCCCGGTGGCTTTGCTGGAAGCCCTCTACCAGGGGCGGTACAAGGCCACCTCTGTGGAGCAGCTTCTCCGCCTTTGGCAGCGTCGCGGCTCTCCTCATCTTACCTTTCCCCCAGAAATCGGCCAGTTCCTTTGGCAGGAGCAGCAGGAGCTGATCCGCTCTTTGGCTTCGGCTGCCCTTGCCTGTTCTCCGTTGCCGCCGGTACCCCTCGCAGGATCCCTGTTTTCCCGAGAACCGGCCATATCTCTAAACTTGTTGTTGGAGCAGTTGCAGGAGCTTCCCCCCAAGCTGCGCCGCCTGCTCGCCCAGTCCCCTCGTGCCGGTGGGACAGAGTCCTCATCGTTCGCGACAGAGGTGCAGAGCACATTCCCGGAGATTCCGCAGATGGTCGTTGACCCGCCAACTCCTGCCGAGCCTCCTCAGGGACAGTCTTGATGGGTTTGCCACCTTTTCCTCAGGGATCCTGGCCATGAACTTTCCCCTCGATTGCGACAGCGGTGCGGAGCACATTTTTGCCGCCTTGCCCTGTGGGGTGATCACCGTCAGCGACACGCGCACCCCTGAAACCGATCACAGCGGCCAGTTTATCTGCACAGCCCTCCAGGAGTCCGGCCACCGGGTGGAGAGATATTGCATTCTCCGAGATGAACCGCAGCTCATTCGAGAGCAGGTTCAGGATTGGGCCGGATCCCTGCCGGTGATCTTGTTGAATGGTGGCACAGGCATCGCCCCCCGCGACACCACTTACGACGCCATCGAGGCTCTCCTGGAAAAGACCTTGCCCGGCTTTGGGGAGATCTTCCGCCAGCTCAGCTATGCCCAGATTGGCAGTCGGGCCATCGCCTCTCGGGCCATCGCCGGGATCCACGGAAAGTGCTTGATCTTTTCCATGCCTGGCTCCCCAGCAGCCGTGCAACTGGCTATGCGCAGCCTGATCCTGCCGGAGCTACCTCACCTGGTTAAGCAACTGCACCAGGGCAAGCATTGAGGCAGCAGGCCGTCTTAGTGATCCCCTCTTAGGCCAAGAGGGCAGTCGCCTTGGCAAGAGCCTCCTCCCGCAGCAGAGCGGCTTTATCGGTGCGCTCCCAGGGCAGATCCAGGTGAGTTTGCCCGAAGTGACCATAGACCGCTACATTTTGGTAGAAGCGTCCCCCCCGTTGGCGGGGCAGCTCCCGCAGTTGGAACTGGGCCAAAATGGCTGCCGGCCTCAGATCGAAGTGGCGCTGCACCAGCCGCAACAGCTCTTCGTCGGGGATGCGCCCTGTGCCAAAGGTTTCCACCAAAATGTTGATGGGGCGGGCTACCCCAATGGCGTAGCTCACCTGCACTTCACATTTTTGCGCCAAGCCAGCTGCCACGATGTTCTTGGCCACGTAACGAGCCGCATAGGCAGCGCTGCGATCCACCTTGGTGGGATCCTTGCCGGAGAAGGCCCCGCCCCCATGGCGAGAATAGCCGCCGTAGGTATCGACGATGATCTTGCGTCCGGTCAGGCCCGCATCTCCCTGAGGGCCGCCGATGACAAACTTGCCGGTGGGATTGGTGAGGAAGCGGGTGTGGCTATCCGGCTTGATGGGCAGCTCGGCAAACACCGGCGTGACCACTGCCTCCCAGAGATCGGCGCGGATCCGCTCTTGCACCGCCGCCTCTTCCGTAATGGCGCCAATCGTGGGTGTGTGCTGGGTGGAGATGAGCAGGGTGTGAATGCCCACCGGGCGACCTTCCTCATAGGCCACAGTCACCTGCGTTTTGCCATCCGGGCGCAGATAGGGCAGGGTGCCGTTTTTGCGAACCGTGGCCAACTGGCGGCTGAGGCGGTGGGCCAAGCTAATGGGCAAGGGCATCAACTCGGGAGTTTCATCGCAGGCAAAGCCAAACATCAACCCCTGATCCCCGGCCCCGACCAAGTCGAATTGATCTTCCTGGGAGCCGCGACTTTCCAGGGCCACATTCACCCCTTGGGCAATATCGGGAGATTGCTCATCGAAAGCCACCAACACCGCGCAGCTTTCTGCACAAAACCCATTCTTGGCATCGGTATAGCCAATTTCGGCCACCTTGTCCCGCACCAGACGGGTGAAGTTGACCTGCGCTTGCGAGGTGATCTCCCCGGTCAACAAAACCAGGCCCGTATTGACCACAACCTCAGCAGCCACCCGACTGAGGGGATCCGCCGTCAAGAGGGCATCCACGATGGCATCGGAGATCTGATCGCAGATTTTGTCGGGGTGCCCCTCCGTCACCGACTCCGAGGAAAACAAAAACGACTTGGACAACGAACCTTCTCCTTAAAAGCTAGAACTGAGAACCTGAACAAAAAACAAGGCTCACCCGCTCGTTCATTATCCGTCGGAGAAAGAGCCAACCAGGGATCCCCAGGTGCTCCGCACCAGCCCCAACTCAGCCAGAGGAAAGGCCCAGCAACCAGCAAGCGTTCTGCACCGCTGACGCACCAGCACTGCCGCGAAGGCCTTGCCCCGCTGCCGCGACCAGAGCTATGGGAGCTGCTAAAGGATAAAGTTGCCAGAAAAGTCCCTCGCCAAAGAGGGCTATCCTCTAGAGAAAACTTTATTGCCTTTATCTTTCGGTTACTGACTAACCGCAGGAATTGGCACCGTAGCGGAGGCTTCCGCCGGGTTGCCGCAGCTTCATTGGGCCTGGTCCCTCAGTCTGCTCTGGATAAAGAACGGAACTTATCCCTATAGTACCCCCAACCTCCGCCCATTTGTCAAAAAAATAAGCTGTGGGCGGCTTCAGCCAAACAGACCCTGCCACCAGTCTGTCCCCTGAGCGGCTTTGAGAAAGAATGCGCCGGCCAAGCCCAGGGGGGAGAGAACGCCGAGAAAGCCAACTGTCCCCAATCCCCAAGCCAAGCGGTGCAGATGCTTTTTGTCGGCAGGATTTGGCGTCGTTTCGGCTGAGATGGCCAACAGGGATCCCAAGGCTGCCAATAGGGATCCCCCCAGACCTGCAAAGTAGCTGGGCGCTAGCCACGGTTGCAACTCGGCGGCAGATACGACTTGGATGCGGGGCAAGACTTGAAAACACCCTATTGCCAGCACTGCCCAGATGAAGCAGTACATTAGCAGGCTATCTCGGAAAGCAGCAGCCGGTTCTCTCATGATCCCAGCCAATGCAACCAGATGAGGGATTAGGATGGGGGCGGTCTGCTGTGGGGGAACTTGAGTTTGCCCTAACAGTCGCGTCAGCGGTGCAGTTCCCCTGCCGTAGGCACAGCACCTTCCCCTCAGCTTGTGTGGCGAATCTCAATTTTTATGATTATGGCCCAACCCGCCCTGTCTGGCTGGCCTGCACCGGCTTCGGGATCCCAGCCCCTGCCCCCCTCGACAACAGAACTTGAGGCTGCTTGCGATAGCTCACCGGGCACAGAGGCTGACCCAAACTGGCGGCACCGCCAAAGAATGCAAAAACGCCAGCAGCGGCAGCGGCAGCGTCTGTCGGGCATGCGAGATGACAAGGGCTTGATCATCGTACACACCGGGCAGGGCAAGGGAAAGACCACGGCTGCCTTTGGCATGATCTTCCGCGCCCTCGGCCAGGGATTGTCGGTGGGGGTGGTGCAATTTATCAAGGGGGCCTGGGATCCAGGAGAAGCCAAGCTATTGCGGAAATTGGCCGAGCATCCAGAGCTGGGCCTGGGGAAAATAGCTTTTTACGCCATGGGAGAGGGCTTTACCTGGGAAACCCAAGACCGGGAGCGAGACATCGCCCATGCACAGGCGGCCTGGGAAAAGGGGCGGGAGCTGTTCACCAGCGGGGAGTTTCAGTTGGTGCTTCTGGATGAGATCAATGTCGCCCTCAAGTTGGGATATCTCTCGCCGGACAGGGTGTTGGCCGGGCTAGCGGAGAAACCGGAGCGGGTTCACCTGATCTTGACGGGGCGGGGCGCGCCGGCAGCGTTGATCGACCGAGCCGATCTGGTGACGGAGATGACTTTGGTCAAGCATCCCTTCCGTGACCAGGGGATCAAGGCGCAAATCGGCATCGAGTTCTAACCCTTGGGCAGGAAAGATGGCCATTCTGCTGGCGGCGGCAGCAAGCGGCAGCGGCAAAACCACCATCACTCTGGCTCTGTTGGCCGCTCTGAGGCGACGGGGCCTGCGCATCCAACCTTTCAAGGTGGGGCCGGATTACATTGATCCTCTGTTTCACACGGCGGTGAGCGGGATCCCCTGTCGCACTTTGGATCCCTTCTTGACCGACGAGGACTTTGTGCAGCGCTGCTTTCGCCACCATTGCCAGGGCAAGGATGGAGCCATTGTGGAGGGGGTAATGGGCCTCTTCGATGGACGAGCGCCGGGATCCCTGCCCCTCCCCGAGGGCGGAACGGAGCCTTTTTTTGCCAGCAGCGCCCATGTAGCCCGCCTGCTCGGGATCCCTGTGGTGCTGGTGATCGATGGCAGCGGCATGGGAACGACGGTGGCCGCTTTGCTCTACGGCTTGAGCCGCTGGGATCCCCGCCTCTCCATTGCTGGGGTGATTTTCAACCGGGTGGCCTCGGAGCGGCATGGACAAATCTTGCAGCAGGCAGCGGCTGCAGCGGGGATCCCAGTCTTGGGCCAGTTTCCCCGGCGGGAGGATTTGCGGTTGCCCAGCCGACACCTGGGGTTGGTGCCTGTCTCAGAACTGGATCACTTCCCCCACTGGCAAGCTGCCTGGGCCGAGCTGGCCGAGCAACACGTCAATTGGGATAGCCTATTGCCCCTCATTCGGAGGCTTCCTCCAGCGGTAGGAGAGCTGTGGCCAGGGATCCCCCCTCTCACCGAAAGGACTCCGCCCCGCCGCTGCGAACAGGTACGGGTGGCGGTGGCCCAAGACCACGCCTTTAACTTCTACTACGCCGACAACTTGGATCTGTTGCGGGCCTGTGGAGCCGAGCTGCTGGAGTATTCCCCCCTCCAGGTGGGGCTATGGCCACCGGAGCCCTGCGACGGCGTGCTGCTGGGGGGAGGGTTCCCGGAATTGTTTGCAGCACCTCTATCTGAGAGAATTAACCAACAACCTCCCCCGCCCACCCACCCACCCCTCTACGCCGAGTGCGGCGGACTGATGGTGCTGGGCCAATCCCTTACCGATTTTCAGGGAAAGACCTACCCGATGGCCGGGCTATTACCCATCCAGGTAGACATGGCCAACCGGCTATGTTTGGGCTACCGCGCAGCTGCCGTTTTGCGCCCAACCCTGCTGGCGCCAGCTGGGGATCGCCTGCGCGGGCATGAATTTCACCGCTCCCGCAGCACCCCCATCTCCCCCAGCCCAATCTACAGCTGGGGATCCCCCGCCCAGCTTCAACAGGAAGGATGGGCCACCGAGCGTCTTCACGCTTCGTACCTGCATCTGCACTGGGGATCCCGTCCTGATTTGGCCCTGAGATTATTACAGAACTTCTTAAGAATCTCGAAAGGGGATCCCTAAAAAACCGTGCCATCGCTGAGCAGTTGGATGGGAGGAGAAGCATCTGGCCTAAGCTGGGCCGCTATTTGCCGTCCTGCCGTCCAGGTTCCCCCTTGCAGTATCTTCACCAGGGGCAACTCTTGGGCAGAGCAACCCAGTCTTTCCCGGATTAAGGAGGCAACTTGATCCAGCAAAATCACCGTCAGGGCCCGCCACTCCACAATCACCGTCGAATCTGGAGGATACGGTTGCTGACCAATCTCCGGCTGCTTAAGTTGGATCACCCCCAAATCCACAAACAACCCCCCGTTGCGATACTCCGCCAAACCCGTCAGCTCATCCAAACCCCAGATCGGGATCCCCTCCTGCTGCAACGGCTCCAGCAGAGAATAGGTCATCCACTGCAACAACTTGTGAAAAGGCACCCAATGGCTCCCCGGCTCTGTTTGGGGCAGGTGGGGATAGGGCCAGACATCCCCCAGAGGGATCCCGGCCAGCGAGACTCGCCCAGGCCAAATGGGGCCAACCCCCCTCTGAACTGCCTGTAAGACCTGTGCTGCTTTGATCCCACGGCTGGGATCCTCGGGTTGGATTGCTTCCCACAACCGGCCAGGACGGGGAAGATTGTGACCGGATCCAAAGTAATGGGGTTGAGCCCACAAAGCTTGTGCCAACCTTTGCAGCAGTTGCCAGCGCCCCTCCAGTCCCAGTAAAGGATTTTCCGGCCCCACCTGGAAAGCTGCTGCCAAATCCGCCAAGGTGATCCGCTCCAGGCCCGCCGCATCCACCTGCAGAGGCTGCTGGGGATCGCTGGAAAACCCACCTTGCCAGAACCAGTCGAAACTGGCCAAGGCCAAACCTTCGGAACGACCCACCACCGTCTGACTTTCTGGATCCCAGTACTTCCAGGCAGAGCCTGCGCCTGCGTCCAGCAACACGCTGACGATGGCCAGATCCCACTTGCATCGCAGCCGCTCCAGCGGATCCATGTCTTTAAGTCGATTTTCCAAACGGGCTAGGCGCTCCCCGGATCCCACCTGAAAATGTTGCCAGCGGCTGTGGAAGGGAATTTCCCCGTTGGGATAATGGGCCCGCATTGTGGTGATCACATAGTCGGCTACGGATCCCAGCCGGTTCAGGTCGAGGCGAAAATGCTCTGATTCACCGGCCAAAACCCTTTCCAATAGCAACCGACAGCGATCCCGAATGGCTTGGGGACTCTGCAAATAAGCCACTCGTTTTTCCAGATCAACAGGTGTCAGCATCAAGCCGTTCCTTCTCAATTGTCCATGCCGAGAATTTTCTCAGCATAATCGGGCGGGAACCCACCTTGATCTGCATTCGTCTGCAAGCCTTGGCCCACTTGACACTCCCGCCGGTCTCTTGTCAAAAGACCGCGTCTTACTTCGCGATCGGTGAGACCCTTGCAAGAGAAAGCTTTGAGGCAACTGTCCTGCTGACACGAGCAGCCCTGAGCCATTTTGAGAAAAGACTGGGCCAAGCACTGGGTGAGGATCCCGATAGATAAGAGCATTGACTCGAGGTAAATTTTGATGTCCCTGTTAAGAGAAGTGTTGAATACTACATTTCACTGAAGTAGACTTCGCCTACTCTGTGGCCTTAACCACTTCCTTGAGGGGTTGTCGATTGTTATGATAGATGTAATCCTAGCCCTAAGCATAAATTACTAGTTAGGTCATTTGCAGCTAGGCTAAGCCCCAAAAGTGCCAATCCGTTAGGGAGGAGTGTGATGTTCACACGGTTGGCGGAACAATACCGCAGCTATGTTCAAGATCTGGTGATGAGTTTGCAGGCTCTGGCCATCGTTTTGGAGAAGCGGGGCTACCCAGCCTCTTGCTACACCTGTGGTACGTCTTTCGAGAGTGCCTCGTTTATGGTCAGTTTACGAGAGGGGCACCTAATCCGCTTTTTGGTTTCCGAATGCTCCATTAGCTGGACAGAAATGCGGGATGACCGGGAGCTTATGAAATTGGAAGGGGCAGAGGCGATTCGCCAACTGCAGGAGCTGGCAGAGCTTATCAAAGATGAGCTGTTGGTCGCCGCCACGCCGGCTGAAGCTCTGGTGGCCAGCACCTGATCCTGGCAGGCCCTAGGTCTGCCCGAACCCAACCCGTGACCGATTGGGCAACTGGGCCCGACCTTCTAGAGGCTTTCCCAATCTTGGGGGGGGCGAGGGCTGGATAGGAATCCTCCCCGATGGAGTGGCAGTTGGCTAACTGCCAATACCACTTGTGTCTGGATCCCAGATGACTCGTTCTCCGGGTTTGTATCTGGAGTAGCTTATGGCCGTGAAGACTCTCCAGGCAAGGCGTCACTGCTGCCAGGGATCCCGTGTCGACGGGCTCAGTCTCTCATGGCTCTTACGCAATACCCCCAAGGGGATTCGAACCCCTGTCGCATCCGTGAAAGGGATGTGTCCTAGGCCTCTAGACGATGGGGGCACTCGGAAACGAGGCGATCCTAATCCTAAGGAATGGCAAGTAAGCTTGTCAACTTAAACTTTTTTCCCCGTCCTAATCGGCGTCGCCAGAACTACGCCCTGCCAAGTTCAGGATCAAGATCCCCAACAGAGCCAGGCTCAGCAGGCTGGCAATCACAATCGGTTCATCTGGGATCACGTCCATCTTGGCTTCGCCTTCCCCCATCGTTAAAAAGCTACACCTCAGACCCGTTCCACAAACCAGCGACTACTCCTTGCTCGATCCGCCTAAGTTTTCACCTGGCGAGCACCCCTTGGCCGTTGGCAAGGCCAGTCAGGAGCTGTAGCCAGGGAAGAAGAGGGATCCCGCCACAACCACCCCATCTCTCTGCTGTTCTAGCAGACTCACACCCCGTCGAGCCCGGTACCGAGCAAGGCCGGTGAGCCGTCCTAAGCAAAGCATCCATCCAGTGGCTTAGACTACACTAGTAAGGACTGACCCATCGCTTGGACTGGCATGATTCCCACCGTTATTGAGCAATCTGCGCGAGGCGAGCGCGCCTTTGACATCTACTCGCGTCTTTTGCGGGATCGGATCATTTTCTTGGGCACCCAGGTGGACGACGACATTGCCAACCTGATTGTGGCCCAGATGCTCTACTTGGAATCGGAAGACCCCGAAAAAGACATCTACCTCTACATCAACTCCCCCGGTGGCTCTGTCTATGCCGGCATGGCCATTTACGACACCATGCAGCACATTCAGCCGGATGTCTCCACCATCTGCATTGGTTTGGCTGCTAGCATGGGAGCTTTTCTGCTGGCAGGGGGCACCAAAGGCAAGCGCATTGCCCTTCCCCACGCCCGCATCATGATCCACCAACCCCTTGGTGGAGCTCAGGGGCCAGCTACCGATATTGAAATTCAGGCCAAAGAGATCCTCTTCATCAAAAACAGCCTCAATAGCCTGCTGGCCTACCACACCGGCCAACCTCTAGAGCGCATCGAACGAGATACCGACCGCGACAACTTCATGACCCCAGAACAAGCCAAAGAGTACGGCCTTATCGACCAGGTGATCAGCAAGAGACCCCAGCCAACCCTGGCAGCCGTTTCTTGACCGTCCAGGCCCTGCGGGTGGGTTTGCTCTGCTTCCTCAAAGAAGGGAGCTTTTGGTTTTGGCCGGGGATCCCACCCGAAGGATATTAAGAAAGCCAAAGAAATCTGTATTCTCGGCAGGCAGCAACGGGACTCACTTTAACCAAACTAATCAAACTCATAAAGAAAGTAATGTTCAGCCCACTATTGCGGATGATAGCTTAGGATTAAACCAATATAGAGTTGTGTTTGCCGAGATTCTAGCTTAGGCACTGTATAAAAATCTTTCTACTGGATTTGCAAGTCCAGGGAGTCCAAGCTAGCAATTGAAGGCACTCGAAAAGAAGGGTTTGGGGCTTCCATCCCCTGGGATGAAGAGTGTCTTAAGGCCCAACTTTGGCCTCGCGGTTGTGGGGCGAGTTCGTTCACGAAAACTCGGTGGTCTTGAGTTTTGGCCCTGGGTTTTTTCCTCTTGGTTGCATCCGTGAATGGCATTTTCTGGTTCTGTGATTCGTTCAGAGGGAGATCAACGTGGCCTATTCAGCAACCCAATCCAAAAGCGGCTATCAAGCCGGTGTGAAGGATTACCGACTCACCTATTACACTCCCGACTACACGCCTAAGGATACCGACGTCTTGGCCTGTTTCCGGGTTACTCCTCAGCCGGGTGTTCCTCCCGAAGAGGCCGGGGCGGCTGTGGCGGCTGAGTCTTCGACAGGCACCTGGACAACGGTATGGACAGATTTGCTGACCGACTTGGATCGGTACAAAGGCCGCTGCTATGACATCGAGCCGGTTCCCGGCGAAGACAACCAGTACTTCTGCTTCGTCGCCTATCCGCTGGATCTGTTCGAGGAAGGCTCGGTGACCAACATGCTCACCTCGATTGTGGGCAACGTTTTTGGCTTTAAGGCCCTAAAGGCGCTGCGGCTGGAAGATGTACGAATTCCGGTGGCCTACCTGAAAACCTTCCAAGGCCCTCCCCACGGCATTCAGGTGGAGCGGGACAAATTGAATAAGTATGGCCGTCCGCTGCTGGGCTGCACCATCAAGCCCAAGTTGGGCCTTTCTGCCAAAAATTACGGGCGGGCCGTGTATGAAGCTCTGCGGGGCGGCCTGGACTTCACCAAAGATGACGAAAACATCAACTCCCAGCCCTTCCAGCGCTGGCGGGATCGCTACTTGTTCGTGATGGAGGCTGTCCACAAGGCCCAAGCGGAAACCGGCGAGATCAAGGGCCACTACTTGAACGTAACGGCGCCCACCTGTGAAGAGATGTTCAAGCGGGCCGAGTTTGCCAAGGAGTTGGGCGCTCCCATCATCATGCACGACTACTTGACAGCTGGCTTCACTGCCAACACCAGCCTGGCCAAGTGGTGCCGGGATAACGGCATTCTGCTGCACATCCACCGGGCAATGCACGCGGTGATCGACCGGCAGAAAAACCATGGCATCCACTTCCGGGTGTTGGCCAAGTGTTTGCGCATGTCCGGTGGCGACCACCTGCACGCCGGTACGGTAGTGGGCAAGCTGGAAGGCGACCGCGCCATTACGATGGGCTTTGTGGATCTCATGCGGGAAAACTACGTAGAGGCCGATCGCTCCCGCGGCATTTTCTTCACCCAAGATTGGGCTTCCATGCCAGGGGTGATGCCGGTGGCTTCCGGCGGGATCCACGTTTGGCACATGCCGGCACTGGTGGAAATCTTCGGCGACGACTCGGTGCTGCAGTTCGGCGGCGGAACCTTGGGGCACCCCTGGGGCAATGCGCCGGGCGCAACCGCCAACCGGGTGGCCTTGGAGGCTTGTATCCAAGCTCGTAACGAAGGTCGAGACCTGGCCCGTGAAGGCAACGACATCATCCGGGAAGCGGCCAAGTGGTCGCCGGAGCTGGCGGCTGCCTGCGAGCTGTGGAAGGAAATCAAGTTCGAGTTCAAGGCCGTCGACACCCTCTAGAGATCTGCTGGGGGCAAGGGATCCCTACGGTTCTCTTGCCCTGCTGGCCCCCTCCCTGGATCGGCAATGGATCTGAAACAGATCGCCAAAGACACCGCCAAGACCTTGATCAGCTACCTGACTTATCAGGCGATGCGCACGGTGCTGGCTCAACTGAGCGAAACAGATCCCCCCAGGGCTCTTTGGCTACAGCAGTTCTCCGCTCGGCAAAACCTTCAGGATGGAGAAGCCTACCTGCGGGCTTTGCTGGCTGAGCGTCCTGAGTTGGCCTATCGCATCATGACCGTTCGTGAACACATTGCTGCGGAGGTGGTTGATTACCTGCCGGAGATGGCCAAAGCCGGCATCCAGCAAGCCAACATGGAGCACCGCCGCAATCATCTAGAACGGATCACCTCGGCGACAGGATCCCTGCCTCTTACCCACCCGGAAGCGGGATCCCCCCCACAAAACCCTAGACCCGAAACGGAGTGATACCCATCATGCAAACCTTACCGAAAGAGCGCCGCTACGAAACCCTCTCCTACTTGCCGCCGCTGACGGATCTGCAGATCATCAAGCAGGTGCAGTACATCTTGGATCAGGGCTATATCCCTGCCATAGAGTTCAACGAATCTTCTGAACCGACGGTTCGCTACTGGACACTGTGGAAGCTGCCCCTGTTCAGCGCCACTTCTCCCCAGGAGGTGCTCAGTGAGGTGCAGGCTTGCCGCAGCGCCTACCCCAACTGTTTCATTCGCGTGGTGGGGTTCGACAACATTAAGCAATGCCAAGTGCTCAGCTTCCTGGTCTATAAGCCCAGCGGCCTGCGCTAGGAGAGCGTCTTGCCAGTTCCCGGTCAAGTTCTGGCCAGCAACAGGGGAGAGCTTCTCCCCTTTTTGTCTTTATATTCGCTTCAGTTTAGGGTGAGACGCCTGGGCTACTGAGAAAAGCCTTCCAGCCCCGTGTATTGTTGCTCCGCAACGCTAACGCCGTTGTTTCTAGGATCCGATGCCCACAAGGGATCCCAGCCCTGCCGCCAGAAGAGCGGCCAAAGTTGTTTGAATGCCGTTCACGACTTCGTTGGTCATCCAAGCCAAACGGGGTTGCAACACCACTCCCATCCAGCTTTCTGCCAAGGTGGCCAGGATCCCGGCCAGCCAGCAGATGCCCAGCCAAAATGGGCTTCCCCCTACCCATTCCCCGCCAATCCCCCAGGCCAACCCGGCCATCCCTGCCGCTGCCGCCACCCCCGCCAGGGATCCCTCTAGGCTTACAGCTCCTTCTGTGCCCGCCGGCACGGACTGGAAGGTGGTGATCAAAAAGGTCTTGCGGCCATAGGCTTTCCCCACCTCGCTGCTGACGGTATCGGCCAATTTCGCTGCAAAGCTGGCGCTGTATCCCAACCACCACAGGGGATGCGGGAAGAAAGCGTATCCTAGCGCACATCCTGCCCCGGTTAAAGCGGATCCCCAGACGTTCTCCGGCCCTCGCGCCCCCTCTCGCTTTTCGGCGATCCCCTGCGCCTGCTTGCGCCGGATCCCCAGTTTGGTTACGGCTGTTCCCACTAAAAAATAGGCAGCTACCACCGCGTAGCCCCGCCCGCCCAGCCCCCCCCACACCAGCAAGCCCAGAAGGCCCGCGTGGATGACCCCTGCTCGCGTCAGAGCTTTCTGAGGGCTCAGCAGACCCAGCACCACCAGAGCCAGGTTGAGCCAGAGTGCCACCCCCCACTGACTCAGAAGCCACGCCTGCCACATAAACGCTCAGAAGGGGGTGAAATTGCAACCGAGGTTGACATTCTCCCTGCCCTAAAGGGTAAGGATTCTTTCCCAGGTCGCAGGATGATCCCCACTTCCTGGGCCACACCACCCTTGCGAGTGATGGGGGATGCCATGACCCCAACTACTGGGATGAACTCGCAGATACTTTTCCTGTTGACACTGCGCCATATTCAAGTTGGCGGAGTTCAACCAGCACCATAGCACAAAGCCGCCCTGTTCAGCTTGCTGCCGCGCAGCGGTAGGACGGGGCTTGCAACCCAGTTTTCTTGGTCAACTACAGAAACGGAGAGGGAGGGATTCGAACCCTCGACGGAGCTTTTGGGCCCCGTAACTTCTTAGCAGGAAGCCGCTTTCGACCACTCAGCCACCTCTCCAGGGCCAGGAAGGGCAATAGCAAGCTGGGATCCAGCCACCAGTTCACTCATTGTAGGGGATGGGATCCCACCCGACAACCGCCCTTTGACCCGGCCTGCCAGGACTCCCAGTCGGGATCTCTTCTGGAGACAACTCCTGAGATTGGGTGGGCCTAGCTCACCACCTGCAGGTAAACGTCGAAGCTGCCGCTGTTGTCGCCGTAGCTGCCCTTGGCATCGTTAATGTTGAAGCCAATGTCCAAGTTGGGATCCAGATCCACCTCTTGGGGCTGTTCTGGCGAGGACTCGAACACCTGATGGGCCACCAGTTGGGCGTTGGGTTGAAACAGCACAATCCCGTAGCGGCAGAGGCCTGGGTAGCGCCACTCCTCAGGGGTCGGGATCCCTTTGCCAAGAGGGGAGCGGATGCTGGTGGAAAACGAGAAACCATAGCGCCAAGCCACATTCCTGGGGAAAAAGCGGATACGGCTGGCCCGCAGCGGACGCCCTTGCCAGCGTAAAATGTTGCCCGCCTCTTGGTTCACCCGCAGGTCACGGAAAGCCATCCAAGCCTGTAAAGCTTCTTCTTCAGGTTGGATCCCTTCGATGGCCAGAGCCTGGATCCAATCCAAGTCGCTGCCATCGCAGGTGATCTGCCGCGGAATTTGCGCCAAATCCAGTTGTGCCAACCCCAGAGTATCAGACGCAGATTGGGTAAACATCTATCTCTCCTGTTTCCATCTGATTTTTCAAAATGACTCCAGAAAGGATGGGCTCCCTCCCCAGAGATTGAGGAGCCGCAGGGATCCCAAAAATGTGTCTAGGGAAGGGTTGTAAGAGACCAACCTATCCACATCTCCCCTGCTGGGTAGAGAATGTCAGATGCACGATGCCCAACGGAGCTGAAAACCTCAAGCTCTTGCCCAAACGGATGAGAGGTTGGGAGTTCAAGCCCCTTTAGCAATAGATCAACTTTACTTGATGAATAGGAGCTATTCCCGAAAAAAGAGCCCTTTGCAATACTTTTTTAGGGAACCTTAGAGAGTTGTTAATCCCCTGTGACTTGGCTGCCCATAAAGACCAGAATCCAAATCCGGGTTTGGTGCAGATCTTCCAGAGACTCGTATTCTGGAACACATTAGTTTGTGCAATCCCCTGTTGAGCACTCTTGCACTCGACCCCTGGGCTCTCCCCGACCCGGAGCGCTCTGGCAAGCGCTTTTGATTTGATAAGATCGCCGTCATAGGTCTCGCAGGGTGCCCGGCGCCCACCGCATGCACGACAACCCCACTTCCATCTCTACTGACTTCGAAATCATCTCTCTGTCCGATCCTCAGCAGGCCATGTCTTTGGCGGGCATTCAGGAGGCCAACTTGAGGTGGATCAGTCGCTCCAGCGGTGCCTCTGTAACGCTGCGCGGACAAGACCTGTATCTGAAAGGCACTCCTCAACAGCGGCAGCAGGTGCGGCAATGGCTAGAATTGCTGAAGCCGCTTTGGCAAACTGGACACCCTGTTACTGTGATCGATGCAGAGCAAGCTTTTCGCGCCCTCTCCGGCCAGGAGGCTGCCGCCTATCAGCAAGCACAAGCAGGAGTTTTGGCCCGCACCCGCAAAGGGGAGCTCATCCGACCGAAGACGCCCCGCCAACAGGAGTATGTGCGAGCCATTCGCGCCCATGACCTCTGCTTTGGCATCGGGCCGGCGGGTACCGGCAAAACCTATCTGGCTGCCGTTGTGGCCATCACGGCTCTGCAAAACCGAGAGTATGAGCGCCTGATCTTGACTCGCCCGGCTGTGGAAGCGGGAGAAAAACTGGGGTTTTTGCCGGGGGATCTGGTGGAAAAGGTGGATCCCTATCTGCGGCCCCTTTACGATGCCCTATTCGAGTTTATTGACCCGGCCAAGCTGCCGCAGTTGATGGAGCAGGGGGTGATCGAGGTGGCGCCGCTGGCCTATATGCGAGGCCGCACTTTGAGCAATGCCTTCATCATTTTGGATGAAGCCCAGAACACCACCCCTGAGCAGATGAAGATGGCCCTTACCCGGCTGGGGTTCCGGTCGCGCATGGTGGTTACCGGGGATCTCACCCAAACGGATCTGGGCAAACATCGCACGTCGGGCTTGGCCGCCGCGGAGCGCATTCTGGCAGGGGTGGAGGGGGTTGCCTTTTGCTACTTCGACCAGCGGGATGTGGTGCGCCACCCTCTGGTGCAGCGGATTGTCGATGCCTACGCGCGCTACGAGGGGCAGTCGTGAGGCTGAGGGTGCTCTTTTTCGACGCTGTGGGCACTTTGTTTCGGGTGCGGGGCAGTGTGGGCCAGGTTTACGGCCAGGTGGCAGCGGAGTACGGGGTGAGGGTGGATCCCCAAGCCTTGGATCGCGCTTTTGGCCGAGTTTTTGCCCGGGCTCCAGCCCCGGCCTGCCCAGGGTTGACGGGATCCCCTTTGCCGGATTGGGAGCAGGCCTGGTGGCGTCAGGTGGTGCGGGAGACATTTGCCCAGGTGGGATCCCTGGCTGCCTTCGGAGAGCACCGGTTTGAGGACTTCTTCACCCAACTGTTTGAGCACTTTGCCGGGGCGGATCCTTGGGAGCTGTATCCCGAGACGCTGCCGGTTTTGCGGGCCCTGCAGCAGGAAGGGATCCGGCTGGGGGTGATCTCCAACTTCGACAGCCGCTTGCCCAGAGTGCTGCAGCAGTTGCAGTTGGATCCCTACTTTTCCACCCTCACCCTCTCCACCCAAGTAGGCTATGCCAAGCCCGATCCCCGCATCTTCCAAGCTGCCCTGGCAGCCCACGGGATCCCCCCCGCAGCCGCCGGCCACATTGGCGACAGCCGCCGCGACGATTATCAGGGGGCAAAAGCAGCAGGCTTGCGAGCCCTTTGGCTGGATCGAGAGGGGAAGGATAGCTCCTGCCCAGAGCGGATAGAAGATCTGTGGGGATCCCTGTCCATGCTCAATGGGCCGAAGCAGAATTGAGCAGCAGGGGGGTGAAAAGGCCACCTGGCTTGAGCAGGTAACGCCGCAGGTTCATCTGCCGCTCCAGCAGACAAGCATGGCCGCTCTGGGGAGAGATCTCTATCTGTGCTTGGGGCAGCCGTTCCGCCAGTCGGCCCACCTCCTGCACCGAGGGCAAGAGGCGATCCCGGCCCCCTGCCACCAGCAAAGTCGGCATGGTCATCAACTCCAGAGGCAGCTTCTCCACAACAAAGGATCCCAGCAAAGCCAAGCGCTGGGCAGCCACTGTGGGCTCAACACTGTGAACCGCCTGGCGCAGCCGCTCCCGATCCGGCGGCTCCATTTGGCTGAGCTCCGCCAAAGCCCCCAACCCTCGCTCCGACAACTGGTGATAGAGCGCCGGCGGCAAAAAGGGCAAGAGAACATGTCCTGCCCACCACCAGGGCCTGCGTCGCAGCGACGAGGCCGGATTGACCAAAATGAGGCCACGGCACCGTTCCGGCCATTGGGCAGCCACCAACAGAGCCAGGCAGGCCCCGAAAGATTCCCCACACAAATACGCCCCCGCTTCTAGCTGGGATCCCACCCAATCGGCCAGGGTTTCCCAGCTATCCCCCGCTTCCGGGTGGTTCAAACTCAGGGGGCGAATGCGAAACTCCCGCTGCAGAGCCTGCGCCTGCCGGTAAAACAACGTACCTGTGCCATCCATACCGGGCAAATACAGCAGCAGGGGCCGCTCCTGACCGACCGCTCCCGTTGCCGGGCTGACCAAGCTAGAGGCAGATGCTACCGGCTCGCCACTCAACTTTCTCATCTCTCTGCCAATCCCAATCGCACCTGTTCTCGGGCCGCTGCAGTTAGCTCTTGAATGACCTGCATTCGCTCGCGTCGGGATCCCTGGCGCTGCTTCCCACTCACCCAAAGGGGGGATCCCACCCTGAGCACCACCCGCCGATACAACACCACCGGATGTCCCCCTTCCTGTTGAAATCGGGGTTCAGTGGGGTCAAACCAGCGGAAAAAAGCCATGGGAATATCCATCCCCCGCCATTCTTCCTGCGCCCACACCGCCACCGGCAGAATCGGCAAGGGATCCACCGCTGCCGCCAGCGCCAGGTGGGCAAAACCCGGCTGAAACCGCCCCACCTCCCCAGGCGAGGTCTCACGGGTGATCTGCTCCGCCCCCTCTGGGAAGATCCCCACCCCCACGCCCGCCGCCAAACTGGCCTGTGCCTGGCGAAAAAAATGGATTTGCTGTCGGGATCCCTGCTTGAGGGGAATGCAGTCCAAAGCCAAGGCGATCTCCCGCAGCAGCGGCACCTGAGCCAGGTAGTAATGGCAGGCAAAGCGAATCGGTCGGCCCAACCCCGCGATCAGCACCGGTGCATCCAGAAAACTGCGGTGATTGCTCACCACCACCAGCGGGCCAGCAGGAACACGCTCCCCTCCCTCCACCCACACTTCCGTCTGGAAAAGGGTGAGCAACAACTGGGCCAGCATCCTGGGATCCGGTGGCCAAGAGAGATCAGACCTGGCCGAGGGCAAAGGTTGCCCAACCGCTGCAGTCGCGACAGCGTTGTGTAGCAGCAAGGATCCCATCAGTAGTCCACCCCGCGCCGCAGATCGGCCCCCTGCTCGGCATAGTGCTTGTGGCTCACCATTTCCGAGTGGACAGAGGCCAACTCAAAGTAAGGTAAGGGGGCATGGCAGCGCCCCGTGATGATGATCTCCGTATCGCGCGGCTTGCGCAGCAAAGCCTGCACAATCGGCTCCACGTCCAACAGCTCCAGATCCACTGTCGGGTTCAGCTCATCCAGGATGATGGTTTTGTACAGGCCGGAAGCAATGGCCGCCCGCGCCAACTCCCAGCCCCGCTCCGCTTCTACATAGTCGATTTCCTGTTGTTTGCCCCGCCAGACAATGGCATCCCGACCGCAGCGCTGGTGATCCACCAAATCGGGGTAGCTTTCCCGCAAGGCCCGAATGGCTGCATCCTCGGTGTAGCCTGTTCCCCCCTTCAGCCATTGCATGATCAGCACGCGATGGGAGAGATCCTTGCTGATGCCGCGCCCAATGGCTTGCAGAGCCCGACCCAGAGCGCTGGTGGATTTTCCCTTGCCGTTGCCGGTGTAGATCTCGATGCCGCTGCAAGGGGGTTGGCCGTTTTGGGGATCCGTCGCCCGCCGGACACTGCGCATTTCCGAGTGCAAATCCGCCAGGTCGATAATTTCCTTGGGAGCGCCGCGCCCGGTGATGATCACCTCCATGGCCTCCGGCTTTTGCTTGAGGGTACTGACCACCTCCTCCACAGGCAACAGGCCTAGATCCAGCACCGGGTTGAGCTCATCCAGCACCACCACCGAGTAAAACCCCGACGCCAAAGCCCCTTTGGCCACATCCCAACCGCGGCGGGCCTCCTGACGGTCAAACTTGGTGATCTCATCTGGGCCGAAAAACTCTCCCCGCCCGGTGCGCAATTGATCGATGAGATGGGGGAAGCCTCGCTGCAGAGCCGCAATGGCCGCATCCTCAGCATAGGTTCGGCCTGGCCCCTTGAGAAACCGCACCAGCAACACCCGGCTGGGGGCCGCCTTTTCGATCCCCAAGCCAATGGAACGCAGCACAACCCCTAGGGCCGCCTGGGACTTGCCTTTGCCCTCGCCGTCGTAGACATGGATCTGGCCCCGTCGCCGATCAAACTGCTGGGCAGTCACAATCCCAATTTCTGCCATGCCCCTCCGCGTCATCCTGCTGTGGGAAAATCCCACTTTTCTACCCCCATCTTAGAGCCTACTTGGAGCCTAGCCAGAACTTGGGCAGGAGGGGGAAACTAAAAAGCTCCCAAGAGGCCGGAAAGACCGGGGTAAGATGAGCAATGGTTGTCCAGCCGATGCCTGTCTAGCGAGGGATCCCCCTTGTATCCGACTGCATTTTCTTCTCGCCCGTTACTCCCTGCTGTGGATAGCCCTATTGAGCTGGTGGGGGGGACGCCGCTGATCCGTCTGCGGCGGGTTGCTGCCGATTTGCCGGAATCGGTACGGGTATATGGCAAGGCAGAGTGGTACAACCCTGGGGGTTCAGTCAAGGATCGCCCGGCCCTCAACATGATTCGCGCTGGCGAACGCCAGGGCAAGCTTACCCCCGGCAAGATCATCCTCGATGCCACCAGCGGTAACACCGGCATCGCCTATGCCTGGATCGGGGCGGCCTTGGGCTACAAAGTCAAGCTGGCCCTTCCCGCCAACGCCAGCCCAGAGCGCAAGAAGATCCTGGCTGCCTACGGCGTGGACTTGGTTCTGACGGATCCCGCTCTGGGATCCGATGGGGCCATCGAGAAAGCCCGCGCCCTCTATGCGGAAAACCCCGAGCTTTATTTCTACCCTGACCAGTACAGCAACCCCGCCAACTGGCAAGCCCACTACGAAACCACTGGGGTGGAGATTTGGGAGCAAACCCAGGGGCAGGTCACCCATTTTGTTACCGGGCTAGGCACCAGCGGCACCTGTATGGGGGTGGGGCGGCGCCTGCGAGAGTATCGCCCGGATATCCAAATCATTGCCATGCAGCCCGACTCTCCCTTCCATGGCCTAGAAGGGCTCAAGCACATGGCCACCGCTCTAAAACCTGAGATTTACGATCCCACCCTACCCGACCAGCACATCGAGATCTCCACAGAAGCAGCCCAGAAAATGGTTAAGCGCTTGGCTTTAGAGGAAGGCTTGCTGGTGGGCATCTCTGCCGGGGCCAATGTGGTGGCAGCCCTAGAGGTGGCCCGTCAGCTCTCCTCTGGAGTGGTGGTGACCATCTTTTGTGACGGGGCTGACAAGTATCTTTCCGAGCGTTTCTGGACAGAGGATTAACTTTCAGGCATGGGGAGTATGTCAACAAGGCAGGACAAGCCGTCGGCTGCAAAATGGCCAATGCCCTTAACAACTCCACCCTTCTGTCGCTATGATGGTTAGGCTCGGAAGCGGATGTGGCGGAATTGGTATACGCGCACGTTTGAGGGGCGTGTGGCTTTGCCTTGCGAGTTCGAGTCTCGCCATCCGCATCGATCCCTCCCGGAAAGATGTGGAAAGTGGTACACCATTTACCCAAGATTCCATCGCTGGAGTCGCTTGGGAGTCTGGGAGAGAATGTTTCAGTTCTTCATCACAGAACCCGATTGAGAGCATCTTGTCCTGGACTCAACCATCGTTCGTGCTCACCCCTGTGCAGCCAAAGGGGAGCAAGCCTTGGGCAGGAGTCGAGGTGGATACAGCTGGCAAGAAGAACACACGAAAGTGATAGGGGATAGAGGATAGGATTCCCATCGATTTACGCAGAGGATAGGGGAGAGTCGGGTGGTGATTCCTTCTAGGTCGTGTTGATCTTATGTTAGGATAGAGAGAATAATTTATAGAGGAAAGAGGATGAAGTTGGTTTTTTTAGA